>JAYVJU010000202.1:0-8064 GCA_043769035.1 Ferruginibacter sp. | reverse complement strand
AAAGTAAGTACAACATTACGCAGGCTGGGTACTTTAAATTTAAGCGAATCATTTTTATCGCCGGTAATTTTCATGCGGCCATAATCATTTAAAAAAGTATTTACTGCCATACCGTTATTACGAAATGAATTATCTGTAAACAAAGGTTCTTTATGGCAGGTTTCGCATTTTGTTTTAAAGAGATCGTATCCATTTTGTTCAGCCGGTGTAAATGTGGTTTCTCCGTTTTTTACTTTATCGTATTTGCTGTTGTATGATTTTATGGAGCCCATAAACTGCGCCAGCGCTTTCAGCATTTTCTGGCTGTTGATGTCGGTACTGCCAAATGCAGCCCTGAACATTTTTGGGTACAGCGTATCTTTTTTTAATTTATCTAAAACACTGTCTGTTTTTTCTCCCATTTCAACCGGGTTGTTGATGGGTGCCAGTGGCTGCACTTCAATATGGTTGATGCCGCCATCCCAATGCAGTAAGGGCATCCAGGCTAAATTAAAAAGTGCAGGGGCATTACGGGTGGTAAAAGTATTATTAAAGCCATGGCTGAAATCGTGATCGTAGGTTGCAAAGGCGGCAAACTGCTGGTGGCAGCTGCCACAGGGAAAATTACCATCTTTACTTAAGCGGCCATCGTAAAATAATTTTTTACCCAGCTGAAAGCCTTCTTCGGTTAAAGGGTTGTTGGCAAAAATATTTATTGTGGGCTGTGGCCATCCGTTAGGTATGGTAAATTGTAACAGGGTTGGGTTGTAAGGCGCTTCCTGAGGTGCATCACTTTTTTTACAGGCATCCAATACCAGTAATGCCGCAGCAAAAAATACAAACAATAATATGACTACTCTTTTCTTCACACTTAATTATTGATAACATCTTTTATAACAAACAGCTTGCTGTAATTATCAGCAATTTTTTTTGCCATAGCACCCGGTGTAGTACACACCGGGTTGTCGGTAATTTTTAAATCGTTGGGGTTTTGCCACCACTTGTTAAGATCAGCCTCCACAACAATTTCACTCAGCTTCCCTTTTTGAACAACTAAAAATTTTGTTGCTGGTAAGGTTAACGTAATTCTTTTTAAAACATTATTTACGCCGCTAAAACCACCGATATGATATTCCACTTTATTATTTACCTGGTTTGATGAGGGTGATGTGGCTTCCAGCTTTGCCATTATATAACCGCTGTTCCATGTCCAGAACATATCGTTAAGTGGATCTAGTGCGCCGGTTTGTGCACCACTTACATTACGTAAACTATCTACCCCAATGGTAAAGCTTAAGGTGGTGTAGGTATCGATAGCGGCAGCATAGGTAAAAGTTTTTGATGCTTCGCTGGCTTCATCAACCAGGTGATAACTTTCTGTTTCGTTGGCCGCATTATCAATATTATTTATCCTCACATTGCTGATGTAATATTTAAATTTTGTGATAGCATAATTTTCTCCAAAGGGGTTGGTATAAAACCTGCCATCCATAAATATGGGATTACCGTTAATGGTGTTTTTAAAAGTAATTTTTACGCTGCCGGTTACAGGCAAATCTACAACCGGATTTTTTTGGCAATTGTTAAATGAAAAAAACAACAGCGCCACAATAAAAGAAAAAATTATTTTATTTTTTGTTGTCATAAATATCACCAGTCATCCCGGCTTACTTTTTTTCTAAAATCCTTTACAGTACCGATTTTCTTTTTTAGTTCCAGCCTTTTTTCTTTAATGCCTTTTGGTATTTTAGTAGGCTTGCGTTTTTTGGGCACTATCAACGCTTTTGTAACTAAGAGATTCATTTTTTGCACTACCTGCTGCTTATTAGCCAGCTGGCTTCTTTCGGTTTGGCTTTTTACCAGCAAAAACCCATCCGAATTTATCTTATTTACTAGTTTTTCCCTGATCAGGTTTTTTTCTGCTTCTGTAAACAATGCCGAACTGTCCACATGCCAATAACCTTCCACCATGGTTTCCACCTTGTTTACGTTTTGGCCACCCTTTCCACCACTACGGGCTGTTTTAAATTTTATTTCTTCCAATATATCTGTCATCTGTACAAATTTACCGATAAAAAGAAGCATTTTGCAGCCATATTCCTTTTATTTCGGTCTATTATTTTAATAAGCCGGATTTTTTTAGGATTTTTGTAAGTAATCAACCAGACAGGAAATGACTTCAGCTATTTATAATTCATTAACCGAACGAAAACAACAGGGAAAGAAATCTTTTGCCGTACTCATCGACCCCGATAAGGTGAACGATGCCAATATGGAGCAATTGATAACACTGGCTGTTGATGCAAAAGTGGATTATTTTTTTGTTGGAGGCAGCTTGGTTATCTCCAGTTATTTAGATGAATGTGTGCAGCTGATAAAAAAGAATTGCAGTATCCCCACCATTCTTTTTCCCGGCAGCCCCAGCCAGGTAAGTAAATACGCCGATGCATTATTGTACCTGAGTTTAATAAGCGGCCGCAATGCCGATCTGTTAATTGGCCAGCATGTAATAAGTGCGCCGGTGGTAAAACAAAGCGGACTGGAAATTATGCCCACCGGTTATATGGTGGTTGATGGTGGCGCACCCACAACTGTATCTTACATCAGCAATGCAGCTCCCATACCGGCCGATAAAAACGAAATTGCCATGTGTACGGCCATGGCCGGCGAAATGCTGGGCATGAAATTGATTTATATGGATGCCGGCAGCGGCGCCAAACGTGCCATTACCGAAAGCATGATACAAAAAGTAGCGTTCTGCATTGAAGTGCCTTTAATTGTTGGCGGCGGGATTATTGAACCCGAAAAAGCCTACTTAAACTGCAAGGCCGGTGCCGATGTAATTGTAGTAGGCAATGCTATTGAAAAAGATCCTTCTCTTATTAAAGCAATGGCTGCTGCAGTGCATGGGGTAAAAGTGGTTGTGTAACCTTTACTAACCCAACGTGCCGCAGGACGTAAGCCACAAAATGTGGGCGGGTTTAATTACTCGTGAATGATTTGTGTTTTTAGGTCTGGTTTGTTTAATTTTCACACTCATGTTATGTTTTCGCCCTTTCTCCGTGGTCTTCTACAATGTGGGCCTGTGCCGCATCGCAGAGTGTTGCCTGTGCGTTGGCACAAGTCAGGCTCTTTTGTACCGAAAGCTTTCGGGATAGGCTTTGTGTGTTGGGCTAATTTGACTCGTCCTAAAAAAATTTACGGAAGATATCGTACGGGTTTTACCGTGCAGTTTTATAAGGTTGTTTAAGTCTTCTTTGATTTTCTGTTAAAAGTTTCTCTGTTAATTCCATATTGTTATAAATACATTTGATAAATTTTGCTTCTTTGTGATTTACTGTATTGGCTCAAAGCCTGAACCCCTAATGAGTCAATTGAGCCAATCTGCGTAATAACTATTACGCCATTTATACGCCATTTACGCCATCAACTAATTCGTAGAAAGCCCCTTTTCGTTGCCCTTTTCTTCTGAAAATATCTTTATTAACAAGTGTTTCCAAATCTCTGACAGCAGTTCTTGCTGATGTATCATTAATTTGTTGATATTCACTATTAGTAATTTTCCCTTTTTCTTTCACATACAAAACTGCTTTTACCTGTCTGTCACTAAGGTCAAGCGATTTGAGGTATTGCTCATTATAATTATCTTTTCTAAACTCCACAAAAAAGCCCGACATATCATAAAAGTAAATTGGCTTTGGAAGTCCTGCTAATTCACATTCTTTTATCATTTTTAAAGTCCTTCGCCCCCATGATTCAATATAACCACTTCTAAAAAGGGCATTAGCGATATCAGGATTAAATGCTTTGGATGGATGTTTTGTTAACAGGGTTTCAATTGTCCAGTTTTCAGGTAACTGACCTTCGTTCCAAAAAATAATTTTGTCATTGTAAACACTTATTTGAATTGGAGTGCCGCCAGAATAATCTTTATGTGCAATTGCGTTCAGCAATGCTTCTCTAACAGCATCTCTTGGATATTCATATTTTTCTATTCTGCTTATTCCCTCGTAACTGATTTCTGCTTTTATGTATTTCGTAAACAACAAGTCCATTGTTTTCTCAATCTGTTCAAACAAGTTGCCGTGTATCTCATCTTGAAATTTCAGGTCATCATGTGTTTCAAAATAGCCAATTTTGATATATGCACCTGTTACAAATTTTTCAGGTTCAGCATGAAACAAAAGAATAGCAGCCCGTTTTAAAAAATCATTTTCTTTGAGTTGCAGATTTTCAATAAGATGTTCGTTTGTGTCAGTTAAAATATCTTCCTCAATGCGTTGGCTTTTGATTGCTCGTTTACGAAAAAAATCAAATGTCTCTTGCTTTAATTCTGCTACAGAAATATTGGGTACTGGAACACCATCCCAACGCTTTCCTTTTTTCTGTAAAAGAAATTTGTCTAATGCCGCACCTTTCAATTCTTGTTTAGTGCTACCGCTTCGGTAATGATATTGTCCTTTGTAATTAACAGGGTAGGGGTAAGCTTCAACTATTATTTCAATAAAATCGCCTTGTACTGTTGTATGCAAATTCACATCTACCAAAATGCC
The DNA here is from genome assembly GCA_043769035.1 of Ferruginibacter sp. GTDB lineage: Bacteria > Bacteroidota > Bacteroidia > Chitinophagales > Chitinophagaceae > Ferruginibacter. The sequence goes on along the minus strand of JAYVJU010000202.1, from coordinate 3,532 downwards.
CAAAGTATCTCTCACTTTATTGGGTATTTCTTCCAATAGCTTTTTAGCATCTGTTATGCCAATAACATTACCTGCATCGTCTTTGCCTATGAAAATGCTGCCACCATTGGCATTAGCAAAACCACATATCCATTTCAGGTATTCGTCTCGCCAACTGCTTTTATATTCTATGTTTTGTGATTCGGGCATTCTTAATTTTAATTAATGTCTTTCAACTGAAGCCACTAATTTAAGTTTTTATTGTCGGTTTGTATTCTATAAATGGGTTTACTATGTGATGTGTCTGCTTATGTGGTGGTGGGTGGGCTGTGCGTTGGTATTTTAGCTCTTTGTAATGTTGGCTTTATGCCCGGGTTTTGTGTGCCTTGTCCCGTAAAAAAGCGGGATGCTAAAAATAGCGTGGCTTCGGGTTGGCAAAGTCATGGATGCTTGTATATGTGCAGGATGTTCAATAGGATGCGTACAACTCCTGCCACCTCAGCCTTTCCATAAGGCAAAAATCAAAATGACAATAACATAAACGAGGATTAAAAGTACCAGTAGTAAGCGCCGCATATACCGCTGTTTAGCTGTTAATCTTTGTTAGCAATCCTGTATAAGACTAAAAGTTTATGGCAACGGTTGCAGGCAAATGTTAGTTTTAAATATAAAGGATGGCTTGCCGGGATATTCCGGAATAACGGGGAATAAAAATACCCGCCAAAGGGTATAGTTTCGTAGTTTGTTTTTTATTCTTTTTACAAAAAGAATAAAATGAAAAATATCTTCCTTGCCTTTTTATGTTTGGTCACACTTAATGTTGCTGCACAAACCATTACTATCGATCCTGCTTTACAACAAAAGTATTTACCTAAAGAGATAAAAGGTCTGAATATCGGGATGACGATAACGGCACTTAAAGCTGCCAGGCCCAATGCAAATATTCCTGCAGATGCTGTACTGGGTAATTACGAAGAATATTTTACTACCGGCGATATTACAGACATCACCTATCAAACTGCCGGGGACGACAGTGCCGTATATGAATTTATAATTGAGTACAAAAACACAGCAAAAGCCATTGCCATTGCAAAGCAATTGTATAAAACCCCCAATGCGGTGGAAAAAAGATTTCCGCTGAGCTGGAAAATTAAATTGGATGACGGCCTGGTATTAAAATGCTGGGTGTATAACAATAAAATCTGCATTGGAGATAACAGGCAGTTTGATTATTGATTATTACTGCAATTATTTTATTTACAAACAAAGCCTCAACATCTGAGGCTTTGTTTGTAAGCTTATTTTTTATTAAGAGGCAGTTACCGGAGAGAGCAAACCTAATTCCCAACCCTGCCTACCGGCAGGCAGGTCCCTAACCTCTAATTCCTTATTTCTCCTTCTCCATCCTTGTTGGTGTATCTTTTCCACTTACAATAGTTTTGCTGCTGATGATATGGCTTAGGTATAGCTGTTATTTAAATTATACCAGATTAAAAATAAAAAGTAAATTTGTTATACATGCCAACTGTATTGTTAATAAACGGTTTCAGATTTTTCTTTTACAGCAACGAAAATGATGAACCCATTCATGTACATGTTAAAAAAGGTGATGCAGAAGGTAAAATATGGCTTGAACCACAATGTGCAATTGCATATTTACATGGCTTTACAAATGCAGAGGAGAAAAATATATTTGAAATTGTAAATGATAATTTTAATTTTTTAAAAACAAAATGGAATGAATACTTCAATAAATAATTACGATACCATTGAGCAACTTATTTATACTGAAGGATTGCGTATTCAGGCAGTAGATTTTCATAAAGAACTGGATTTGATGCTTGTAGTTTTAAATACCAAAGCTATTTTGCAGCAAAAAATATCGTCTTATCCATCTATGATTAATGCAACAGCAGAGCAACTGATGCAATACAAACTGATTGGCAATGGCACCGGTATTAACTGGCCGGCTTTAGATGAGGATTTAAGTTTAAAAGGATTTTTAAAAGATGAACTGAGGCAAACTGTGAGCAACAAGAAAAATAATATTGCTGCCTGAGCTTTAATGCTTTCAATTATTTCTCCTTCTCCACCCTTGTTGGCGTATCCTTTCCACTCACAATAGTTTTGCTGCTGATGGCAATGGCTTTAATGATCTCTGCCATATTCTTCATATCAAGCGTGCCGATCTCATCACTTTGTTTGTGGTAGTTGGGTTCATCATTAGGTGCTTCTTCCATTTTAGAAGTAGAGATGGTATGTGCAGGAACGCCCAGCTCTGCAAGTGTGGCATTATCGCTGCGGTAAAATAAATTTTGTTTGGGGTAGGGGTCAGGTTCAAAATGAAATTTAGAACCGGTAAGGTTGGCCTGTAAAATTTTACCCATGTCGCTTTTTTCGTAGCCGGTAATATAAGCGCTGTTGGTTCCCCATTTACTGGTGGTGCCAATCATTTCAATATTAAACATGGCCACTACTTTATCGGCATTTAATTGTTTGCTGAAGTAACGGCTGCCAAAGCCACCAATTTCTTCGGCGGTAAAAGCAACAAAGATCAATGTGCGTTCATTATTTTTTTGTGTACCGAAATATTTTGCCAGCATCATTACTGCCGTGGTGCCTGCAGCATCGTCGTTAGCGCCATTGTAAATACTGTCGCCTTTAGCATCGGGCTTGCCAATACCCAAATGGTCGTAATGCCCGCTAAATACCACGTACTCATCTTTTTTACTTTTGCCTGGTATAATGCCAACAACATTTTTAAGCTGCTGTTCGGTTAACTGGTTTTGTATGTGCAGGTTTATTGCTGCCGGGTTAAGGTTAGCCGTTAAAATAAAAACCTGCGATACTGCTGATTGAAATTTTGCATTGCCTGTAAAGCGCTGTATGCCTTTAAACCTGCGGGCATGGGCTGTATCAACCAATACCAGCACATTTTTATCTATATCAAATACCGGGAAAATCTTTTTAGAAAAATCATCTTCTTTTTTTACCACTACAATTTCATAATCTTTTAAAGAGCTGATGTTGATTGCTGCTGCGGTGGTATTTGCAGCTACATTGTTTGCATCCAGGTTTTCTGCATCAAGTGTACCTGATACTGCAACAGGTTTTGCTTTGGTCATTATAAATTCCTGGAAGTAGGTTTTGTTAGTACTCAAAAACTGCAGCTTGCTTTTTGCAAATCCGGCTGCAATAAAATCAGCTGCTTTATCAATGCCCGGTGTAAATGTTTTACGCCCCTGCATATCATCTGCTGCAAGAATGCTTTCTATGCGTTCCACCTCTTTGGGGTTTATTATCTTATTTATTTTTTGTGCAAAAGAAAACAGGCATATAAAGCCTGTTGCAAATGTTAACAGTAATTTCTTCATTATTAATTTTTAAGTATTAATTATTAATTCCTCATCACTCACTACTCACGGCTCACCACTGACGTTACAGGCTCATCATCTCTTTAAACTTCACCTCCTGCATGCGGCTTACTTCTATCTTTTCGCCACCATGCAGTTCCAGTAATAAACCGCCATTAAAGTAAGGTTCTATTTTTTCA
>JAYVJU010000201.1:0-7077 GCA_043769035.1 Ferruginibacter sp. | reverse complement strand
TTTAAAATATACCACTGCGGTTGTAATAAATTTGTCCAATGAAAATCCAGTAAAATAAAATCTAACATTACTATGTTTTAAAAAATAAATTAAGAGTGTTTCAATTGTCCTTCCCATTTGCTAACTGCAGCTGTGGCCAATGCGTTTCCTAAAACATTCGTCATGGTGCGTCCCATATCGCAAAATACATCAATAGCTAAAATCAACCCAACGCCTTCGGGTGGTAAACCAAACATTGCGCCGGTTGCCAATACCACCACCAGCGATGCCCGTGGTACTCCTGCAATTCCCTTGCTGGTTACTAAAAAAACAAGTAACATAATTATTTGTTGACTAACATCGCCTGTAATAGATGTAATATTAAATGCCTGGGCAATAAACATGCTGGCAAAAGTCATGTACATCATGCTGCCATCAAGGTTAAAAGAATACCCAAGTGGTAATACAAAACTCACAATTTTATTATCACATCCAAAGCGTTCCATTTCTTCTACCAGTTTTGGATACACCGCTTCGCTGCTGGCAGTACTGAAAGCAATTGACATTGGTGTACTGATACGGCGCAATAAAACACGTAGCCTGTGTTTTAAAAACAGGTAGCCTACAAATAATAGTAATATCCAAAGTATGGCAAGGCCTAAATAAAATTCGCCTACATATTTACCGAAAGTTACCAGTATGCCTAAGCCATTTTTTGCAATAGCAGCAGCCATTGCACCAAATACACCTGCAGGCGCCAGGTACATTACATAAGAAACCATTTTTAATACCACATGCGCCAAAGCATCTAAGGCATTAATTATTGGCTCGCCTTTTTTGCCTATTGCTGTTAATGCAATACCAAAAAACACCGAGAACACCACTAACTGTAAAATTTCGTTGGTAGCCATTGCTTCAATCACACTCCGTGGTACCACATGCTCTACAAATTTTTGTAAAGAAAACCCTTTCGATTTTTCGAGCAGGTCATTCACCGCTGTCATATCTGTATTGGTAATATCAGCCCCAACACCCGGTTTAAAAACATTCACTAAAATAAGGCCCAGCGATAAAGAAATAAGCGATGCCGTAATAAACCAAAGCATGGCTTTACCGCCAACCCTGCCTACGGTTTTCATATCGCCCAGTTTAGCAATACCAACTACCAGTGTTGCAAATACAATTGGTGCGATGATCATTTGCACCATACGGAGGAAAATAGTGGTAAGGAGCTTAATATTATCAGAAAATGTTTTAATAGTTGCAGGCGGATAATTTGTATTTACATAATACCCCACCGCAATACCCAGCAGCATTGCAATAAATATATATAAGGTGAGCTTACTTTTTTTTGTTGGCTGCTGTGTTATTTCCATTGCATAACATTTAATAACGCAATATAATATTAAAACCTGTTAAACACCTGCAGCTTATAAAAAAGTATGTCTGGTTGCGTTTTTAAAAATTTATTGCTTATTTTTCCGATTCATTTTCATTAAAACCAACTAACAATATGAGTTTATTTGTAAAAAAGCCAATGGACGCTTTGATGAATGAAGCGCAGGAAACTGGCAGCCATACATTAAAAAGAACTTTAGGTGCCGGTGGCTTAATTGCATTGGGCATTGGAGCTATCATTGGAGCCGGTTTGTTTTCCATTACAGGTATGGCAGCAGCCAATCATGCCGGCCCGGCAATTACCATTTCATTTGTAGTAGCAGCATTGGGTTGTCTTTTTGCAGGATTATGTTATGCAGAATTTGCATCAATGATTCCCGTTGCAGGAAGTGCTTACACTTATTCGTATGCTACCATGGGTGAATTTATTGCCTGGATAATTGGATGGGATCTTGTATTGGAATATGCTGTTGGTGCAGCAACCGTAGGTATTAGCTGGAGCCGTTACCTGGTAAAATTTCTTGCCGGATTCGACATTCATCTTCCCGAAAGCCTTACCGTTGGTCCATGGGATGGTGGTATAATCAACCTGCCTGCTGTTTTTATAATTGTATTGATGAGCCTTTTATTAATGAAAGGCACTAAGGAGAGTGCAATGGTTAACTCGATAATAGTTGGCTTAAAGATCGCTGTTGTATTAGTATTTATTTTTCTTGGTTGGAAATATATCAATAATGATAATTACCATCCTTATATTCCTGATAACTCAGGTAATTTTGGCAATTTTGGATTTAGTGGCATTGTAAGAGCCGCTGCAATTGTATTTTTTGCATACATTGGTTTTGATGCGGTAAGTACTGCTGCACAGGAAGCCAAAAATCCAAAGCGTGATATGCCCTGGGGTATTTTAGGTTCACTTGCTATTTGCACCGTGCTGTATATTTTATTTGCCCACGTAATGACTGGCGTTACCAGCTACACCACTTTTGCAGGTAAAGATGGTATTGCTCCTGTAGCAATTGCAATCGACCATATGGGTACCGCTAATGCAGCCGGCGTTATAACGCCGGATTATCCCTGGTTAAACCGTGCAATTGTTGTTGCAATTCTTGCAGGTTACGCTTCGGTAATTTTGGTGATGTTAATGGGACAAAGCCGTGTTTTCTTCAGCATGAGTAAAGATGGTTTGATACCAAGAATTTTTTCTGCTGTTAATCCTAAAACTCAAACTCCTGCAAAAAGCAATTTATTGTTTATGGTTTTTGTCAGTCTTTTTGCAGCTTTTGTACCAGCAAGAGTTGTAGGGGAAATGACAAGTATTGGAACGCTATTCGCTTTTATATTAGTTTGTATTGGCGTATGGGTGATGCGTAAAAAAATGCCTGAACTTCCAAGAGCTTTTAAAACACCATTAGTGCCATTAGTTCCTATTTTAGGCATAATCGTTTGTTTATTTATGATGGTATTCCTGCCAATGGATACATGGATACGTTTATTGGTATGGATGCTTATTGGAATGGATATTTATTTAGTTTATGGTGCAAAGCACAGTAATTTGGGCAATGGTACTACTAACAGAAAAGGAATGAAAGTAGCAAGATATACCGGATTGGCACTTTCTGCTTTATTGATTGTTGTTGGATTTTTACATCAATACACTGTAGGTTTTGATACCGACAGAACACTTCTTTATATTTCTTTAGCTTTTGCTGTTGTTCACTTTGGAGTTTTTGGAAGAAAGCTTGGCAGGATTGAAAGTGAGAGTTAATATCTTTTTGTCAAAATAAAAAATGCTCCCCAACTTGTTGGGGAGCATTTTTGTTATACTAAGTTTTAAATAATATTCTCATTCAGTTTTACTTAGTAATAAAAAAAAGACGCAATATCATTGCGTCGTTCTAAAAAATATTACTACCTATTAAAAAGGAAGATCATCAGTAGCTGGTACATTATCTGCAATTCGTGCAACCGGTGCCACGGTATTGGATTGATGACTTACATTACCGGTGTTATAACCGGCTCCCTGGGTAGCTCCCTGTTGATTATCGCCGGGGCCGCCACCGCCAAGCAGCTGAATATTTTGCACTCTCATGCGTAATGTAGCTGCCACCTGCCCTTCTTTGTTGGTGTAGGCATCTGCTTCCGGCGAACCTTCGGCATAAACTGTTTTTCCTTTCATTAAATACTGTGCTACTGCAGTTTTATCTGTCCAGTAAGCACATTCCACCCAGGTAGTCCTTTCTTTTTGATTTCCCTGTGCGTCTTTGTAGCGCTCTGAATGTGCTACACTGAAATTAATAACGGTTTTACCGTTTACTTCTTTTACAATACAATCTTTACCAAGATTGCCAATAACCTGTAACTTAATCATAATTGTGTGTTTTTTAATTGTTAATCGATGTATCTGTGTGTTATAAAATTATGAATTGTCTACAAAAAGCTACCAACTAGTTTTAAACATTTAGAAAAGCCCCATATTAATAAAAAGATTTGCTCATAAACATATACCAATTCCATTCCCAGGTCCTCCCATCATCTTCAGAAAACGCCTGGCTCCAAACAGGATTATTTTCTTTTCTTGCATCCCACCGAAAAACCACTACAATATCCTTATTGTTAAAACTGTCTTTTGTAAAAAAATGACCCACTTTATTTTCAAAGCAGCCCACAACTGGTGGATCAAATTTTCCTTCATTTGAATCTGCCCAGTAAATGCTCCACAATTTTATTTTGGGATTAAAAAGCCTTATCGTCATTCCCTCAAACGGCTCCCCATCAAATGTTGCAAGAAAGTTATCAATATTACCAGCCCCATTCAATACTTTATGCATTTCTTGTGTAGACTCAAACTCAATCCATTCATCACACCCCGTTAATCTTGACTTCAATTTTTTATTATGCAAATTCCATTTACCTTCAAAAAAGTCAAAATCATTTTTTGAAGAAGTTGATGATGCTACAATATTTAAACCGCCATTGTCATCAAAACTTAATGCCGGAATACCCAATGTCTCATCATTATCCATCATGCTTACTTTTATAATTTATCTGTAAAAGATATAGAGCATCCTTAATCCCAAATTTTTGGCCTTGCCACTTTTGCTGTACGCAGGTAATCCAGGAGTTGCCCTGCATGCACCGCTTCGTGGTAGGCAATGCGTAACAAATAATCTCCCAGTTTACGGTGTTGCTTTAATGTTGTACGGGTTATGTAAACTTCATCCAGCTCTTTAACAGTTAAAGCATTCACCATCTGCAAAAATTTTTCACGGTAGGGCTGGGCATTTTTTAACTCATCATCTATTGTTGAAAACGGGTTACTTTTTAATGGGCTTTCAAAAGCCCCCAATTCTCCGCGGTGCAAAATAATATGATGATAAATATTTTCCCCTTCCAGTACATGCCTTACCATTCCTATACAGCTAATGGCATCTGCATCAGGCCGCCAGTACAACAGTTCTTCGTCAATACCCTTCCATACTTTTATGCTGCGCCGCCGTACTTCTTCAAAATTCAGTATCAATAATTCTTTTGCATTCATGGCCTGCCTGGTATTATAATTTATTATTTTAAAATCTGATCAAATAGTTTACACAAAATAATGCCATTGCAATTTTAAGATTGCATTTTTTACATCATTAAATTGATAAGAAATTGTAGATTAAAAGTTTCCGGTAACTGTAACGAATCCTGTTATAAATTCCAGGTCCGCTACAGCCGGTAACTAAAGTTTCATAAGGTGTATAAATTCTAATTCATTTTTTTCTTCAATGTACTTACCTGATCCTGCAAATTATTTACCAGGTTGGCAAGCGAATTCACATCCCAGCGTTGCTGCACTGTTACTTTACTGATCACACTTTGTGCCTGCCATAATTCCACTACATCATCTGCATTTACCTGGTAAGGCTGGTATTGCGGATTATCACTTACAAGCGTCAATTTATTTTTAGCCTTATTACTCTTTACTATTCTTTTATAAACGATACCTTCATTACGGCTTACCACTATATAGGCCATATTGTTTTTTATGTCATCCATTCCACCTTCTACCTTTTCGCCAACAATTATACTGCCACTAGGTGTGGGTAACATACTATCGCCTATAATTTCAAAAGCACGGTAATTACCGCCTGCCAGCATGGGTAAGGTAAATGTATTGAGTTCGTCAATAAATTCACTATCAGCATAACCAGCCAGGTAACCGGCTGCTGCTTTTACAGGTACAAAATGAATCAGGTTCCTGTCGGCACTCATCATTTTTTGCTGTCGTCGTTTGGCTAAATAACTACTACCTGTATCACTTAAATCTTTCAGTAATAATTCATCAAGACTAAGCTTGAAGATATCACCAACAATTTCAAGAATATCAATCCTGGGATCGGCACGTTCTTCTTCATAAGCTCCAATTAAAGAACGTTTGATACCAAGCTTGATGGCAAATTCCTCCTGTGTCCATCCACGGAGTTTGCGTAGGTATTTCAGGTTTTGTCCGGCGGTTGACATAGCACAACTAATTTGATTAGCACAAATATACTAATTATTTTAGTTTGTCAAAATTTATTTTTTAATTTGCCGCTGAGGCACAGAAACACAGAAAAAATTCAGCCACGGATTTCACTGATTAACACGGATGAGAACAATCAGTGAAAATCTGTGAAATCCGTGGCTAAAAAAATCCTGGCGAAAATTAGTTGCCCTTCCATTCCGGCAAACGACCCGGTGTATAAGGCGCTTTATTGCTTTCAAGAATGTTCTCCAGGTTTCTCATCTCATCGCCTATTGATTTCAATTCATTATACACTGGTGTAAACTGCCTTGCAGCTACCTGGTAAGAACTGATAAAGGTTGTGGTTGGTGCTGCCGTAGTTGACCACAGCGCTCCTGCAATCCCTCCTATGCGTCTATTGATAGATGGTAATGTTTCAAACTCTCTTCTTGCTACAGTTGCATCGCCATTCAGTTTTGTATTTACATCGGTTAATCTTTTTTCAAGTGCTGCAATTGTTTTGGAAATATCAACCGGCAATTTTGGTGTTTCAATAATGGCCTGTTTTATGTATTTGATCTTATTGACCATTTCATTCCTGTATGCATCGGCTGCAGTACTTACTCTTCTTAATTCTGCAACCTGTTTACAAAAATCTTCCAACGCTTTTTTATCAGTTGCAGGTAACGTTGCATTATTAAGCGCTACGGCTTTAAATGGCTGCGCCGCAACCAACTCTACATAAATTCCATCTTCAAACTTGCTAAGGGATACTTTATAATTTCCTGGCAGGGCCATATAGCCTACTTCAGGAGCACTAAATGCCAAGGATTCATCAAACTGGGTAAAATCAACGGGGCCAAAAGGCGCATAGCGAAAATCCCATACAATACGGCTCATCCCTTTTTTTGCAGGAGCCTTTATGCGGCGTACCACATTATTACTTTCATCGGTTACTGTAAATAATAAATGCGGTACAGGTTGTTCATCTTCCAAACGTAAAGAATCTATTGAAGGATAATAAGGTGCTTCGCCTTTTTTAATTTTTTCTTTCTCCGCTTCACGCCTTTTTTCTTTAATGGTTTTAATATCATCCTTTAAATAATAAGTAAATACCGCACCAACTTTAGGATTAGGGGTCGTAAAAAAACTTTCGCCAAGGAAGCCCTTGCCGCTTACACCCAATGGCAATGATTCAATAAACATCAACG
>JAYVJU010000200.1:0-2162 GCA_043769035.1 Ferruginibacter sp. | reverse complement strand
AGCTGAGAAAAAATCTTATTGAGCAAATTTCCGCATGGCGTACTGCATCTTTCTTAATTCGTAACCCGGTAAAATGGTTTACCGTTATTTTTGCACTATTAATTTGGCAAAAACGATAAACATAGCATTAGTAGGCAATCCCAACAGTGGAAAAAGCTCCTTGTTTAATTATTTAACAGGCTTGAACCAGCAGGTAGGTAATTTTCCTGGGGTTACTGTTGATAAAAAGATTGGGCAGAGCGGGATTTCAGCCGATCTTACTGCAACGATAATAGATTTACCCGGTTCTTACAGTTTATATCCCAAGCGAAGCGACGAATGGGTGGCCTATAAAGTTTTATTAAACCAGGATGAAACCATAAAACCCGATATGGTTTTACTGGTTGCCGATGCCAGTAATTTAAAACGCAATCTTTTATTTTGTTCCCAGATAATTGACCTGAACATTCCGGTAGTGGTGGCACTTACCATGATGGATCTTGCCAAACGAAAAGGAACACAAATAGATATACCCGGACTGGAACGTGAGCTGGGTGTACCCATTGTACCCATCAACCCAAGAAAAAATAAAGGGCTGGAGCAACTGAAAAAAGTTATTGAACAATCTGCCGGTAATTTATACCAGCCGCCGGCCCGTGATTTTATTGATAACCATGCGCCGGCGCCAAATGCTATTGATGCCGTAAAAAAACATTATCCCGAAATAAGCAATTATACTGCGGTTCACTACCTCATCAACCACGAAAACTTTTTACTGCAGGATGGTATGCAGGATACCATTGAACAGATTGAGATTGATAATAAATTTAATCCAACCAAAACACAGGCCGAAGAAATTATGCAGCGTTACGGACGCATTAAGCACATCATGCAGCAAACCGTTGTAGAAGCAGACCCACTGCAAAAAGCACTGTTTAATGAAAGGCTCGATGATGTGTTATTACACCGCCGCTGGGGTTATATTATTTTGATGGTTGTTTTATTCCTGCTGTTTCAAAGTGTTTTTTGGGTTGCTAAATATCCTATGGATGGTATTGAATGGGTGTTTGGTGAGTTAGGAGGAACGCTTAGTAATAATTTACCGGTTACCTGGTGGAGCGATTTGCTGATTAACGGCGTGCTTGCCGGATTGAGCGGCATCATAATTTTTATTCCACAGATAATGATACTGTTTGGGTTGATAACCATTTTGGAAGATACCGGTTACATGGCCCGTATCAGTTTTCTCACCGATAAATTAATGCGAAAGGTAGGATTGAATGGCAAGAGCGTAATGCCCATGATCAGTGGCTTTGCGTGTGCCGTGCCCGCTATTATGAGTGCCCGGAATATTGAAAATAAAAAAGAACGGTTGCTAACCATCATGATAACACCACTGATGAGTTGTAGTGCCAGGTTACCGGTGTACACCATTTTGATCGCATTGGTTATTCCGTCTAAAGTATATTTTGGGTTTTTAAGTTTACAGGGCCTGGTAATGATGGCTTTGTATTTAATGGGCACCGTAATGGCATTAATAGTTGCCTGGGTTATGAAATGGTTTATTAAAAGTGCCGAACGCAGTTTTTTTATTTTGGAATTACCAACTTACCGTGCACCCCGCTGGAAGAATGCATTAACAACCATGATTGAAAAGGCAAAGATATTTGTGTTTGATGCCGGTAAGGTAATTATGATGATAAGCCTTTTGCTTTGGGTATTAAGTACCTACGGGCCTAAACAAAAAATGGCTGCCGTTACAGCAAAGTATGAGCAGTTAATAAAAGACAATCCGCAACAGACAGATGAATTAAACAAACAGCGTAAAACAGCATTGCTGCAAAGTTCTTTTGCCGGTACTTTAGGCAAAGCCATTGAGCCTGCCATACGCCCACTCGGGTACGACTGGAAAATTGGTATTGCATTAATAACCTCATTTGCTGCACGTGAAGTTTTTGTAGGCACCATGGCAACATTGTACAGTGTTGGTGAAGATGCAAGCGAAAACAACAATACACTTCGGCACAAAATGGGAGCAGCTGTAAGACCCGATGGTTGCAAAGTGTACGACCTGGCTACCGGTTTATCGCTATTGGTATTTTATGTGCTTGCTATGCAGTGCATGAGCACGTTGGCAGTTGTAAAAAGAGAAACCCGTAGTTGGAAATGGCCTATGATTCAGT
>JAYVJU010000199.1:0-3430 GCA_043769035.1 Ferruginibacter sp. | reverse complement strand
ATCCAATATCTGACCAGCTAAAAAATACAATCTCCAAAATAAACATCGCAAAATAACAGGTAATAAAAAACCGTCTCATTTATTAATGAAACGGCCTCTCTTATTTAGTAATAAATTTCAAATTTCTTTTTATGCCTCTAAATTTTGCTCTCTTTAAAGGAGAATCTTTAAAAATGATTTTAAAATTTTCTTCTGTTAATTCTTCCCAATCGTTTTTGGTAAAATTTAAAACTTCGGGTAAAGGAGAAAAATTAATTTCATTGCTGGGCTTACTAAATCTGTTCCAGGGGCAAACATCCTGGCAAACATCACAACCAAACATCCAGTTATCAAATTTACCTTTCATTGTTTCCGGTATCAGGGCATCTTTTAACTCAATGGTAAAATAAGAGATGCATTTGCTGCCGTCAATTACCTTATCGGGTAAAATAGCTTCGGTAGGACACTCGGCAACACATCTTGTGCAGCTACCACAATAATCTTTTACAGCAGGGTTATCATACTCCAGTTCCAGATCAACAATTAGTGTTGCAATAAAAAAGAAGGAACCTGCTTGTTTGTTTATCAGGTTACCGTTTTTGCCTATCCAGCCTAAGCCACTTTTTTGTGCCCAGGCTCTTTCCAGTACAGGAGCGCTATCCACAAAACCTCTGCCGTTAACTTCACCAATATTTTCTTTTATGTATTGCAGCAGCAGTTTCAACTTATTTCTTATCACTTCGTGGTAATCATTACCAAAAGCATATTTTGAAATTTTTGGAGCTTCAGTATTTTGCTGTGCAGCTGGAAAATAATTGAGCAATAATGTAATTACAGACTTTGCACCGGGTATCAATTTTGATGGATCAATCCTTAAGTCGAAATGATTTTCCATGTATTGCATGGTGCCGTTGTAACTTTTGTTAAGCCAGCTTTCCAAACGGTGTGCATCATCATCTAATCTTACAGCTTTGGCAATACCACAATACTCAAAGCCCAGTTGCCGGGTGTAGTGCTTTACTAATTGTGTATGTTTTTCTTTATTCATACACAGTTACTCATCTTCCAGGTTAAGCTTGTGAAAAAAACGATGTGCAATTGGTGCAATCAATATACCAATGGTGGAAATAAACATTACGCCGCTAAATAACGCATAGCATGACGCAAATACTTTGGCACTTTTGGTGAGGCATATATCGCCATCAATTACCGGCCCCATACCACTTAAGATCATGGAGGCATTTAAAAGGCTGTCGTACCAGTCAAATTCGGGCACGGTTTGTTTGTAGCCAATAACCCCGATTAATAAACAAAGCAGCAATACAAACATAGCCACAAAAAAGTTTTTCCAAAGTCTGCGGTAATAAATACTTTTTGGTGCCAGCGGTTGTTTTTTATGCTCGTACATTTTTTTTGTTTGTATAAAAATACAAAAGCCCGGCAACATCATGCCGGGCTTTTTTTATTAAGTTTTGTTATCAGAATTTTATGTCGTAGCCAATAGTACCAATCAATTCAAAATAGCCAAAGTTGTGATTCACTCTTCCGCCGCCAGCAGCCAGTGAGTTAGTATAATTGGCAAAACCTGTTTTTGCCGTAGCTTCTAAAAACCATTTTTTAGAAAAATAAAATCTTCCTCCACCTTCAGCCCCAAAGCAATAGCCTGCAATATGAAAACGGTTGTCAATCCGTTTGCCGCTTAATGTAATATCTGTTTTTGGTATAAGTATGCCGGCACCTGCTTTCCATAATGCAGTAAATAAAGGTCGCTTATTTTTTTTATTTAAAAGATATTGGCGTACATAATTGATGTGGTAAAAATTGGCGCCGTTGGTATGTTCAAAATGTAATTGCGATGAGTTGAAAGCAGTGTCTTTATCAAAATAATCCGGCCCGATAAAACCTTTGGCCCTGAGCATTTGGTTATCGTACATCACATACTTGGTATGGTCGTAATTAATTTCAATTGCTTTTGTATGTTTAGCATTTAAATAAAAACCAATTCTGTAATTATATTGCGGAATGCTTATTTCTACTGGTTTTTTATAAATAGCATCAAGGTCATTTCTGTCATGTGCCACGGCTTTATAAATAGTAAAATCATGCGGTACGCCATTAACCACATCTTTAAAATGAATATTACTTTTGGTGTACCATTCGGTATTGTAACCCCATTGCAGGTAAATGCCTTTAACTAATTTATTTTTTTGTTGAGAGAAACCGGAAAATGAGTACGCAGATATAAATAAAATCAATAAAAATTTTTTCATGCGGCGTGTTTTCAAATTGGGGTACAGCAAATAACTGTAAGCGTTAAATGCAAATCCTTTTTTAAACCGCCGTAAAAATAGTGTAAACAGGGTAATTTTCGGCTTATCTTACCTGTAATGTTTGATCTATTATGCTTTTAAGCTCTTTATAACGTTCATTCCTGCCTTTATTATTTAGGTTAAATGTCATCAGGAAACCGGCATACTGAAGCTTGTTATCCACCCAGGGAAAACTGCCAAATAATCCCGGGCTTGTAACGGCATCGGAACGTTTTTCTCCTGATACATCATCCATAACCCATTCTCCAAAACCATAACCCCAGTTACCGGCTTCGGCTGGAGAGGAAACTACAACAGCGTCTTTGCCTACACGGTTTTTCTGCATTTCAATTATTGAAGCCTTACTTAAAACCTGCTTGCCATTAAACTTGCCTTCATGCAAAACCATTTGCAAAAAATTCAGGTAATCTTCTGCAGTACTCCATGCGCCACCGGCAGGCAATGCCACTTTGCCTTTTCCAAAATCACTGTTTTTCATATTACATGGCTGGGCAATTCTTTCTGCAAATAATGTTTCAAAATTTTTGCCGCTTATTTTTTCAATAATGGCACCGGCAATTTGCAAGCCGGTATTACTATAGTGAAAAGTTTTACCGGGCTCACCTTCCATAGGTTGTTTTGCAATTGCGTCCATCGCTTCGTTCATACTTTTCATATCTTTCATTGCACTCAGGCTTTCTTTTAAGCTGCCGGATTTAATTGCCGTTAAATGGCTGAGGCATTGCCATATTTTTATATTGCCTTTTCCATTAGCCGTCATTACAGGTAAAAATTTTCCTATAGTATCCTCAAGATTTAATTTCCCTTCATCTACAAAAGTCATTACAAGTGCTGCACTCAACCATTTACTGCAACTGGCAATTCGTTCTCTTGTGGTAATGGTAAAATCCTGTATTATTTCATCCGCATCTTTACCCTGCCTTTTTGCAATAAACTTTCCAATTCTTTTTTGTCTCCCACTCAGCTCATTTTCTGCTTTGCTGTAAACCAGTTTACCATCTTTATAAATCACCAATACTGCACGGCCTCCAATTTCCTTTAAATTGGTAGTGAGCCAGTCATCTGCTTTATTAAAATTATATTGAGCATTGCCCAACTGTAATAGTAGCAGAAAACTTATA
>JAYVJU010000198.1:0-7588 GCA_043769035.1 Ferruginibacter sp. | reverse complement strand
ATACTGAACAAACAAATAATTAAAGATAAAGGTGGTATTGGAACTTATAAAAATGAAAAATCGTTCATAAACAAACAAATGATACATATTGATTGCAGAGGTTATTGGGCAAGGTGGGCAAGGTGAAATATCTTTTATCATCTAATTCTTATAGCTTTCTGTTTGTACCTTTACAGCCGATGAAGCATCTTAAATCCCTCAACAAATATTTCTGGAAATACCGCTGGCTGTTTTTATTAGGCATACTGTTCGTGGTATTAACCAACTATTTCAGAATATTGGCTCCCCAGCTTACAGGTTATGTTGTAAATACTGTTGTACATACTATAAAGGCCGAACCCGGGCAGGTTGTTCATACTGCCACTGCCGAAAAGAATTATGATATTCTTGTACAGTCAATCATAAACTGGTTCGAAAAAAATAAGTACAATAAAATTTTATTGGCAGGAATTGTGCTTTTTGTTTTAGCTATTATCAGTGGCTTTTTTATGTTTTTAATGCGGCAAACCATTATTGTAATGAGCCGCCATATTGAGTACGACCAGAAAAACGAGATATTCGCTCATTACCAGAAATTAGATACCAACTTTTATAAAACCCATAGCACCGGCGATTTAATGAACCGCATTTCGGAAGATGTGAGTCGGGTGAGGATGTACACCGGCCCCGCCATTATGTATTTTATAAACCTGGCTGCTGTAATTGGCTTCAGTGTTTTTTTTATGCTTAAGGCCAGCCCAAAACTTACATTGGTGGCATTGGCACCGTTGCCCCTTTTGGCAATTACCATATATTTTGTAAATACCATCATCAATAAAAAAAGCGAAAAGATACAATCGCTGTTAAGTGATCTTACCACCAATGCGCAGGAATCTTTTTCGGGCATAAGGGTTATAAAATCTTATGTGCAGGAAAAAGCCATGTTCAGCTTTTTTAAAAGCAATAGCGAATCGTACAGGAAAAATGCTTTGAGTCTGGCAAAAACAGAAGCCATTTATTTTCCCAGTATGGCATTGCTTATTGGGTTAAGTACTATAATAACAATAATGGTGGGCAGCCTGGATGTGATTAATCATGTGGAGGGTGCCAGCCTTGGCACCATTGCAGAATTTGTATTGTATATCCAGATGCTGACTTTTCCGGTAAGCGCCATAGGGTGGACGGCGAGCATGACACAAAGAGGTGCAGCATCTCAAAAAAGGATCAATGAATTTTTGCATACCCAGCCGGAAATTAAAAATACTCCGGAAGTGCTGAAGCCTGTATTGGAAGGTAATATATCTTTTACAAGTGTTGATTTCACTTATCCGCACACAGGTATCAATGCGTTAAAACAGTTTTCGCTTCAAATAAGTAAAGGAGAAAAGATTGCCATCATTGGCCGTACAGGTGTCGGTAAATCAACCATTGCACAATTGCTGTTGCACATGTATAATCCGCAAAGCGGAATTATTGCTTATGACGGTATTCCTGTAAATAAGATAGATATTCATTCATTAAGGGAGCAGATCAGTTATGTACCGCAGGATGTTTTTTTATTCAGCGAATCTGTAAGTAATAATATCCGTTTTGGCTTGCAGGATGCCAGTCAGGAGAAAATTGTGGAAGCCGCAAAACAGGCCAGTGTGCATACCGAGATTGAAAAATTTAACGAACAATATAAAACCATGATAGGAGAGCGGGGTGTTACACTGAGTGGCGGGCAGAAACAACGCATCTCTATTGCCCGGGCATTAATTAAAGATCCTCAAATTGTGATCTTTGATGACTGCCTTAGCGCCGTGGATGCCCGTACCGAAAAGGAGATCATAGAGAACCTGTATAATTACCTGCAAAATAAAACCGCTCTTATCATCACACACCGCATATTCTCCCTGTTTAAATTTGATAAGATAATTGTGCTGGACGAAGGGAGTATTGCAGAACAGGGTACCCATGAAGAGCTGTTGGCACAGAACGGTATTTACACCGAAATGTACAACCGGCAGCAGTTAGCCCCCATCCCCTAAAGGGGAGTTATTTGAACTGTAAAAACAAATTGAAGTAACTATTATTACAAGTTTACTACTGGCTATAAATATTGAATAACTCCCCTTTAGGGGATGGGGGATTTATATTTTGTGGATTCAAAAACAATTTTATCTTTGCCTTTCCCAAAAGAAGGGTAATCGTTAAAAAACCTAAAACATTTACAACAGTGGCGTACGAAAACAACGACAAAAAAATGGAGAGCGTTTACAGTCAACGCATCAGAGCCGGGAAACGCAGAACTTACTTTTTTGATGTAAGAGAAACACGTGGCAACGACTTTTATTTAACTATCACCGAAAGCCGCAAGCGTTTTGACAGTGACGGGTATGAAAGGCATAAGATCTTTTTATACAAAGAAGATTTTAATAAATTTATAAAAGGATTAGGCGAAGCTGTAGATTATGTAAAAACTGAATTGATGCCTGATTTTGATTTTGATGCGTTTAACCATGACACACCATACGAAGGTGAAAATGGCCAGCCTGCTGGCGAACAACCTGCTCAACCTGATGTGGCTGATAACATCATTACAACACCAAGTGCTGCACCAGAAGTGGTTGCAGAAAAAATAGAAACTCCCGTTGAACCAACTACACCAGTTGATAACGGCAGTACTGAGGAAGTAGATAAGTGGTAAACCAACACCAAAACTAATTGCATAAGCCTTCTGTTTTTCAGAAGGCTTTTTTATTGAATTGAAAGCCTGGAAAATTTAAATTCAGTTATGTTATTACTGCGGAAACGGAGTTGACAACAGCAAGCAGGTATTACTTATTGTAAATTATTTTTTACGAATAAGATCAAGCATTAAATTTTTAGAAACTTTCTTTGGTACTTTGTTAAGCTTAATGAAATTATTAGTGCCTGCAATTAAATCCTGCTTTGGAACAGCATTGGGAATTACTGCATTCACTAATGGCGTTTTAGCAACTGGTATTAATGCTGTAGTAGCAGTTGGCGGTACTATACAAGGCATATTATCCTGAGGCAGTGCGTACACTTTTCCAAAGGTTGAGTGAGCAATTAATTTAGCTTTCGGCGATTTTGATAATTGTACAACTGAAACATTAGATTGAGCAGAAGCTGCTGTAGAAATAAAAATAAAAGAACCTATTATATAAATTGCTTTCATAAAATTTATTTCTTTAAAGTTAAACAAATAATTCCTGCTACTACCTCATTTTCTTGTATGCATTTATCAGCTCATTAGTAGAGGAATCATGCGACGTAACAGCATTATCGTCCAGCAACTCCGGCAATATTTTATTGGCTAAAACCTTACCCAGCTCAACACCCCATTGATCAAAACTGTAAATGTTCCAGATAACACCCTGCACAAAAATTTTATGTTCGTACAAAGCAATTAATTCGCCCAAACAAAAAGGTGTTATTTGTTTTACTAAAAAGGAATTGGTGGGGCGGTTGCCTTCAAAAACACGGTACACTGTACTGAGCGAAGTCGAAGTATCATGTTCAGTACCATTCATTAAAGCTTCTGTTTGTGCAAAGAAATTACTTAATAATTTTTGATGATGGTCGCTGATTATATTATGGCTTATTGCCGGTGCAATAAAATCACAGGGAATTACCTGTGTGCCCTGGTGTATCAATTGGTAAAAAGCATGTTGTCCATTGGTGCCTGGCTCACCCCAAATTACCGGTCCGGTGGTGTAAGCAACTTTTTCTCCATTTCTGTCAATATACTTGCCATTACTTTCCATATTACCCTGTTGAAAATAGGCTGCAAAGCGCTGCATGTATTGGTCGTAGGGAAGAATAGCTTCCGTCGTTGTGCCATAAAAATTATTGTACCATAAACCAATTAAAGCCATCAAAACAGGAACGTTTTTTTCAAAAGACGCAGTATGAAAATGATTGTCGGCTTCATGTGCACCTTTTAATAATGCCTCAAAATTATTGTAGCCAACAGTTAGTGCAATTGATAACCCGATAGCACTCCATAAACTATACCGGCCGCCAACCCAATCCCAGAATTCAAACATATTGGCTTTGTCAATTCCAAACTTAACTACTTCTTTTTCGTTGGTTGACAGGGCGGCAAAATGTTTGGCAACAAAAGCTTCGTCTTTGGCATGTTGCAAAAACCAGTCTCTTGCACTGTGGGCATTGGTCATGGTTTCCTGGGTGGTGAAGGTTTTGGATGCAATTAAGAAAAGCGTTTCATCAGGAGTTACTTTTTTTAAAGTTTCGGCAATATGGGTGCCATCAACATTACTTACAAAATAAGTTTGAATACCCTCAATCCAGTAAGGCTTCAATGCTTCAGTAACCATCACCGGTCCAAGGTCGCTGCCGCCAATACCAATGTTTACAATGTATTTTATCTTTTTACCAGTGTAGCCTTTCCATTCGCCGCTATGGATTTTTGTACAGAATTGATCCATCTGTGCCAACACTTTTTTTACGGCGGGCATTACATCAGCTCCATCTGTAACAACAGGTGAATTTGAAAAATTCCTTAGTGCAGTATGCAGTACAGCCCGGTTTTCGGTACCGTTAATTTTCTCTCCGGCAAACATAGCTTCAATAGCATCCCCAAGTTTACATTCATGCGCCAACTGAACCAATAATTGCAAGGTATCTGTAGTAATAATATTTTTAGAATAGTCAAAAAGGATATCGTTGAGCTGTAGCGAAAATTTATTAAATCTTCCGGCATCGGCAGCAAATAAATCTTTCAGGTGTACAGTCTTCATTTGACTGTAGTGGTTTTGCAATGCATGCCAGGATGAGGTTGTAGAGGGGTTGATGTTGGGAAACATTTTAATTTATTTATAATTGTTCAGAATGAAAGTGTTATTTTTAAATATATTATCAGCTTAAAAATCTGTTATGAAAACACTTCTTTTGTCATTGTCATTTATGCTGCTTTCTTTTTATTCCAGTTCGCAAAATACAACAAGTACTAAAAAGAATTACGAAAAAGAAATTTCATTGAGTTATGTTGTTGTATATCCGGATGAATTTCTTCCTTCGTTCGAATTTAGTATTCGAAAAATTATTTCTCCATCTTTTCATATCGGAGCCGGGATTACAGAAATTTATTTTAGGTACAGAAAGCGGATGTATATACCTGTTTTTGCTGATGCCGGTATTTACTTTGGAAAGAAGAAGAAACTGGGGTTGAGTATTCAGCCAGGTTATGGCTTCTATAATTATACATGGGATAATGGCAATACATTTATAAAAGAAAAAGGTAGTTTTTACCTTTCTTTCGGTCCTAAGTATTCATTTGACTTAAAAAATAAGAAATTGAACTGTTCGGTTAATTTAGTAAATCCAATAACCAGGGAAAGATTTTACGTTGTTAATACTCAAAAAAGCGGCCTCAGTTCAATGAATCATTCGGGCATAAATATAAAAGTTGGGTTTGTTTTTTAAGTATTTATAAAAACTATTTCTTCAGCACTTCAATGGTTATAAATTCTTTGGGTTTAATAAAGAATTTATAAAATAGATACGCCAAAGGCAGATTGGCAAATAATAATAATGGGTAAAACCCGGTAAGGAAAAAAATAGTGAAGAATAAGGAACTGAAGATAATGCCTCCCCATAACCTGCCATTATCAGCTTCGCAACCTATGCCAATTAAAACTGAGTCCGCAGTATGCCTGGTGATATGCCTTGGTTTGGAGAAATGATACCCGTTTTTAGCCACTAATTTTATGGGCAATTCATGTTCGTCCAGTATCAGCGGCTCCTGCTCTTTTAATTGATACAGATGAGTATCGTTTACTACAATGTATAATTTAAGCACTCTTAATAAAAGCTGCCTTTCTCTTAAAACGATTATAGTATGAGTGGATGTGATGTTAGGGAAAATTGATTTTTAGAGCTAACGCATGGAGCAACATAATATTTTCAGATCTATAGAGCTTCTATTAACTTAACCAGTTTTTTAACCATTTCTCCTGTCACATCCAAATGCGTAACCATTCTTACTTGTGTTGCGGAAATGGATAAACATAAAATATCATCCAATTGCAACCTTTCACAAAACTCTTTTGCAGTATATGAACCGGTAACTTCAAAAATAATAATATTGGTTTCTACCGGCATTATTTTGCCAATAAATTCCTTTTTTGAAAGTGCTTCGGCAATATGTTTAGCATGTTGGTGATCTTCGGCAAGGCGGGTTATATTATTTTCTAAAGCATAAATACCAGCTGCTGCCAGGTAACCGGCCTGCCGCATACCACCGCCAAAAACTTTTCTAACACGCCTTGCTTTTTTTATAAAATCACTTTTTCCTAAAAGCAGACTTCCAACCGGCGCACCCAATCCTTTACTTAAACAAACAGAAATACTGTCGAAAATTTCGCCGTATTGTTTTGGATCTTCCCATTTTGCAACAATCGCATTCCATAGCCGGGCCCCATCTAAATGCAATCCTAATTTATTTTTTAAGCAAATCTCTTTAATTATTTGAAAATCAGTAAAATTATAACAACTTCCACCTCCTCTGTTAGACGTGTTTTCCAGGCTTATTAAACTCGTGTTTGCCTTATGTACATCATCAGGATTGATACTGTCAATTATCTGCTCCGCATTAATTCTGCCTCTATCGCCCTCTAAAGCTTTTACCTGGCTGCCACTGTTAAAAGCAATTCCCCCGCCTTCATAAATAAATACATGACTCATCTTTTCACATATTACTTCATCGCCGGGTTGCGTATGGCATTTAATACCAATCTGGTTGGTCATGGTACCGCTGGGGCAAAACAATGCAGCCTCCATCCCAAACATTGCTGCCGACATCGCTTCTAATTGATTTACAGAAGGGTCTTCGCCAAAAACATCATCGCCAACAGGTGCTTTAAACATGGCTTCCAGCATTGCCGGGCAAGGTTTGGTAAACGTATCGGAGCGTAAGTCGGTTATCATCATTCAAATATAAAAGGTAATTAGGAATTTGTAATTGGGAATTAGGTTTATTACTCCAGCTTTCTGCCCAATTCCTAATCCCTAATTCCCAATTACTCGAGTCTTCTTATCCACCATTCGTACCTTTTTTACACAAACGCTATGAAATACCGCCGTTTTAACGTAATTTTGCAAACTATTTTCAAGGGTTTTGAAGCATTAACCATTCATTTGCAACATTTTCCCCAACAAATATGTCTTACAAGTGTTAAATATTCTGAATTAATACATTACAATGAGGCAACTTAAGATCGCAACGCAGATTACCAACCGTGATTCACAGGCAGTTGAGAAGTATTTGCAGGAAATTTCGAAGATTTCGATGATTACTCCTGAAGAGGAGACCATTTTAGCCCAAAAGATTAAAATGGGAGATCAAAGAGCATTGGACAAATTGGTGCAAGCCAACCTTCGTTTTGTGGTATCTGTGGCTAAGCAGTACCAGCACCAGGGGCTTTCTCTTAGCGATTTAATTAACGAGGGTAACCTCGGCTTAATCAAAGCGGCACAACGCTTTGACGAAACAAAAGGTTTCAAATTCATTTCTTACGCTGTGTGGTGGATTCGCCAATCTATACTACAGGCGTTGGCAGAGCAGGGCAGATTAGTCCGC
>JAYVJU010000197.1:0-8873 GCA_043769035.1 Ferruginibacter sp. | reverse complement strand
ATTTATATCGCCAATTGCAACTCCATTGCCGTTATAAAAATTGCGGAATAAAAAACCATTCTCCAGGCTATCGTCAACAACTATATTATTAAAATCAATGCCGGTATTATCCATTAATTCAAATAATGCCGGTTTGGTTGCACCCGGTTTGTTTTTGCAGGAAGCAAAGAGGATAAGACAAAATAAAAAAAGAAGGAAATTCTTCATCAGTAATAATAATCGTTGCCTTAGCATTACTTTAAAAGTAAAAGGCCATTGTAACAATGACCTTTTACGAAATTATAATAAAAACAGTTACTAAATTTTGTTATTAGTAGCCTGGGTTTTGTTTCAGATTAGGATTTGCAGCCAAAGCCTGAGAAGGAATTGGGAACAACAAATATTTAGGATCATCGGCGGGTTTGTAAGGCCATGGTTTTAAAAACACACCAAAGCGGATCAAATCAGTTCTTCTTACATATTCCCAATACATTTCCCTACCTCTTTCTGCAAGTAGTGTTTTTGGATCAAAAGTATTAGTGGTATTTACCAGGGCCATTGATGGAGCAATAGCTGCTGCACCTCTTGCCGCCCTAAGACCGTTAACCAATGTTAGTGCCCCTGCGTTATCAGGTGTTGCTTTTCTCATCATTGCTTCTGCTACCATCAAAACTGCATCTGCATACCTGAAAAGCAACACATCATTTGCTGCTAATTTTTCACCTGCATAATAGTCGGCACCTGCTGTAAAATCTGGTGCATATTTCATAACACGTATGCCTGTTACTTCAAGCAAACCTGGCACAGTTTCAATCATGCCGGCACCAATTACCGGGTTAAAGCTTAATAATTTTGCATTAGGCCCGTCTGTAGCCAGCCAGCCCCTGTAATGCAATTTAGCGCCGGTTTCATCATATTGCTGTCCAATTAATAAGCCCGGCCTTAAACCAGATTTATCGGTTACTCCCTTATATACTCTTCCTCCAATCCTTGTATCTAATAAAGTATCGTCGGGTGTTTGAGCCGGTGTTGTGTTTACACCAAAAGTGTTATAAAATTCTGCTACAGTAGTAAACCCATTCCACCCTGCATTGGGTGCTTTTGGCGTATATGAATTATAGTGCAGTGTTCTGTGCCAGAAAGACCTCATATCAACATTGGTACCAGTTGCGCCTGCGGTATTATCATATGCCCATATAGCTTCCTTTGTTTTGTTTTGGTTATCGGCACTAAAATTATCAAAGTAATTGGCAGTGTAAGAATATCTTCCTGAACTGATAATAGCATTACCCAAAGTAATTACCTGCTGCATATCTGCATCGGCAAAAGTTGGTGTTGCCCTGTTGGCAAATGCTCCTCTGTTGAGGTAACACCTCATCAATAAAAATCTTGCCGCATCGGTAGTAGCTCTATAATTAAGGTTAGCTGCCGGAGTTGGCATAGTAGCCAGTACTGCATTTAATTCAGCAATAATAAAGTCTGCACCTGCAGCACCTGTTTTTACTTCTGGTGCATTTAACAGGTTATCTCCCGGATTCCTTATAGGATATTGACCATAAAAATCCAGTAAGTTATATAGTGAATAGGCTCTTAAAAATCTGGCTTGTGCAGCTTGTGCCGGGTTTGGGTTAAATGCTAACACATTTGTTGCATCAAAATTAATTTTATTAAGACTGTTAAAAGTATTTAATAAAGAACCAAGGTCTGCATTCCATGTATGGTTGTGCATTACCCTCCAGGCACCATTATCATCCCAGTCACCTGCTCTTGTAGGTACCAGCGATTCGTCAGATGTATTTCCCGTAAGGTTAATTAACTGGCCCACATCATTCAGTGGCCCCTGAATATCGGTATAAGCTGTATTTAACAGCAAGCCGGTACCAGCTGCACCAAGTGCATCAGCAGTTTGCTGGTTGGTAAGGGTATTATTTAAACCCTCATTCAGTTTTGTACACCCGGATAATGCTGCTACCAGCAACAGGGTATAAATTTTATATTTTTTATTCTGTATCATAATGTTTTATTTTTTTGGATTATAAAGAAAAATTGAAGCCAAATACTACTGTTCGTGGTGTAGGATATGGTATGTATTCAATACTCCTTGATGGGTAATTGTTTTGACTCTTATCAATATTAACCTCAGGATCAAATCCGGTAAATTTGGTTATTACAAACAGGTTACTGCCCGAAACAAAAGCTGTCATCCCTTTCAGATATTTTCCTACACTACCAAAGCCGTAACGAACTGTTGCATTCCTTAATTTGAAATAATTGCCTTTTTCCAAAAATCTTGTTGATGCCGCAGCAGAACTGGTTGTTTTTTCTTCAGAATTATATGCTGCTAAATCAATATTCCTTCCTTTGGTAATACCTTCAATATTGGTGATGTTGGTTGCTGTATTGTTGTAAATCATAAATCCTCCTGCTCCACCTGCATTAAGAGAGAAATTAAACTTTTTATACCTGATGTTAGTACCAAAACCGTAAACAGTATGTGGGTTTGGATCGCCTGAATAACTTGGGTTAGCGTCAATTTGCTGTACACCATTAAGGAATCCATTGAATTTTTTCAGATAAAACACATTTACCGGCTGGTTATTGGTAATTCTTTGAGCCAATGTACCAGATACACCTTGTCCGTTAATCTGTCCTGTTTCAATTACGATTGGTGTTGTTGTTCCCACTGCATAAAAATCAGACAAAAGGTTTTTGTTATTTGATATGTTGAAATTTACATCAACACTCAAATTGCTTTTATCAATAACCGATGCTCCTACTGAAAACTCAACACCTTTGTTGTTAAGCTTAGCAGGCAGGTTTATGAAATAGATTGTTGCAGGAGCCGGTTGTATAGCAGTACTCTGGAAAAGAATATCGGTAGTATTTTTATTATAGTAATCCAGGCTACCGTAAATTTTACCGCCTTTAAGAGAGTAATCAAGGCCAAAGTTGTAAGACCTGGTTGACTCCCATTTAAGATCAGGATTAGCTACATTGAATTGACCCGGGTTGTTGTAAGAATTAAATCCAAATTGCTCTTGCGAAGCGCCTGCAGGAAATTCCTGATTACCGGTAATACCCCATGAAGCCCTAAGTGCTAAATTTGAAAATACGCTGCTGCCCTTCATAAAATCTTCGCTACTGATATTCCATTTTGCAGCAACTGAAGGGAAGTAACCATATTTATTGTTCTTTCCAAATTTGCTTGAACCATCTGCACGGATTGTTCCGGTAAGCAGATACTTGTCATTATAATTAAATACAGCCCTTCCAAAATAAGATTGTAACTCTACAGTTGGATTAATAAAAGTTGATGGTAATGCCTGCGAACTTCCATCATTTAAAATATCAGTGTATTTAATTTTAGTTATAGAAGCCTGGGTTAGATTGGTATTAAACCCTGATGCAGAATAAGTAGCCCCGGAATAATTAGTTTTCCAGTATTCATAACCAGCTAAAGCAGTCAATGTAATCTTTTTTGAAAGATTAGTGGTGTAATTTAAAGTATGAGTTATTGTTTGAGAATTTAATTTGGCGTATGATTTAACACCAAGACCACTTCCTGAAATACCGGGATAACCTTCTATCCATCCATCTACATTGGTATTTCTTTCGCCAGTACCATTGTTTACAGCAAAAAGGAATTTGTACTCCAGGTCGCTTGTTAGTTTATAGGAAGCAGATATATCAGCTAACACTGAATTCACTTTAGCTACATCAGAATAGGCTTTAAGCAATGACAAAGGGTTACCAGAGCCGCCACCCGGATTAATTAATAAACCATTATTATCAGTAAATGATTCTGTTGGGTTCCAGCTTAAGGCAGCACTAACAAGGTTACCTGTTGAGCCTGCTGTGTTACTTACGTTAATGATATCTTCTTTAGTATTACCTACTCTAACATTAAAATCAAGGCTTAACTTCTTATCTAACAATTTATATTGACCTCCAAAAGAACCCAGATATTTGTCCAGGTTGGAGTTTTTAAGAAATCCTCTTGCCCTTGATGCTAAAAACGAAGCCCTTATTTTTCCGGTTTCATTACCTGAACTTAAAGCAAGGCTATAATCGCTGGATAATTTACTCTGTGTAATTTCTTTCATTGCATCAACCGACTGCCCTTTATCCAAAGTGGCAGGCTGTGCATATTTTTTTAGTGCATCTCTAAACTGGCCTGCATCTAAAATTTCATATTTCTTAAGATATCCTGCAGAAACGCCAAAACTGGTACCAAATTCCAGTTTGGTACCTGATGTACCTTTTTTTGTAGTAATTGCAATTACGCCATTAGCACCCCTGGCACCATATATAGCTGCTGATGATGCATCTTTTAAAACATCAACCTGTGCAATATCATTAGGATTAATATATAACAATGGGTTAGTTTCAGGTGTTGAACCGAAGCCTGTTAGGCTCACACTTGGCCTTGCTGTTCTACCATCTAATGGCACCCCATCAATTACATACAAAGGATTGTTTACTGCACGTATCGAGTTATTACCCCTTATTTTAATAGTAGTAGCAACACCCGGCTGGCCACTATTATTAGTAATCTCTAAACCGGATACTTTGTTTTGTAATAATTGATCGGGAGAAGTAACAAAGCCCTGGTTAAAATCTTTGGCCTTAACCGAACCTACGGCACCTGTTAAATCTTTTTTGCGTACAGAGCCGTAACCTACCACAACCACTTCATTAAGGTTGGATATGCTGGCAGCCATACTGGCATCTGCTTTACCGCCGGCAACTTTTACTTCCTGGCTGGTAAAACCCGAGCCGGAAAAAATTAAAGTTGCACCATCTGCAACACCGGATAATGTAAATACACCCTGTGCATTGGTAGATGTACCTTTTGTAGTTCCTTTTACGGTTACAGAGATTCCTGAAACAGGATCTCCTTTTGAATCGGTTACAGTGCCGGTAACTGTTTGGGCAGCGGCAAATGCTGTAAAGCCGATTACTGCCAGCAATAGCATAGCAGCTTTTCTCATAATAGCAAGAAGCATAATCGTTTGGTTTTTGGAATGAACAATAATTACAGAAAAACTAAACCCTGAATTAGCATAACGGCTGCATACGCTTTATATATAATGTAAAAGCAACCGAAAGGTTAAGAAAAGTATAATTTTTCTGCAATAAAGCTACATTGAAATAATTTAAAGAATACACAGTAAAAACGTAAATTCGCCGCAAACGTTTGCGACATTGTTTGCGAAATCGGTTGTTGTGCAAATTTTTTTTACCTTACACCAATTATTACTTATTGCTGCTATGACCAATACTACTTTGAAAAAGATTTCGGAGATACTCGGATTAAGTATATCCACTATTTCCCGGGCATTGAAAGACCATCCCGATATATCTGCCAAAACAAAGCAATTAGTTGTTGAATTAGCTACCACATTAGATTATGAACCCAACGTAAATGCAATTAATTTACGTACCAGCAACAGTAAATTATTCGGACTGATAGTTCCTTCAATTGCCAACCAGTTTTATAATTCTTTTATTGCGTCGGTTGAAGAAGAATGCCGCAGAAACGGTTATTCACTGATGATCCTTCAATCTGGTGACGACCCTTCTATTGAACTGACAAACCTGAAACTGTGCCGGCAAAACAGAATCACCGGGCTGTTTGTCTGCATATCGCCGGAAACAACAACCATAGAACCATTTCTTAAATTAAAGGAGATTGATGTACCGGTAATATTTTTTGATAAGGTACCCGATAACAATGGCTGTAATAAAGTTTGTGTTGCCGATTCGGTTTCTGCTACAATGGCCGCAACTGCCATCAGTAATACAAAAAAGAAAAAAATACTGGCACTTTTTGGTAACCCCAATCTTTCTATAACAAAAAAAAGATTGACTGCATTTACAGAAACCATTACCAGCAAAGCCGGTAAAACAAAACTTATTACAGTATATGCAGGCAGCTCTGCCGAGGCAGAAGCGCTGACCCTGACTCATTTAAAAGAAAAGCCCGATACCATATTTTGCATGAGCGATGAAATACTTACAGGAGTAATGAAAGCCGTACAGCGGAACGGATTAAAAGTGCCGGATGATATTAGTGTAATAACAATAAGTAATGGCGAAATACCAAAACTATATTTTCCTGAAATTACTTATGTAGAAACCAGTGGTATGAAGTTAGGTAAACTTGCATTTTCAAGTATGATGGCCTGCCTTGCCGGCGGTACGTTTATACAGGAACTTACAATAGAATCGGTACTGGTTGAAGGTGGTTCTTTATAAATATCTAATCATTTTTCTGCTTTGTAAATTACTGCCTGGTAAGGCTGCAGCTTTAACAAAGGCGATGCTACTTTATCTGCAGTATGGTAATTACTTAAAACCAAAGTTTTATTTACGCTTTTGTATTCATTAAAATTAAAGTCAACTGTTTTGTTTGTAAAGTTTAACAGTACAAAAAAAGTTGCTCCATCCAGCGATCTTGTATAAGCAAATACATCCGGGTTATCTTTATCCAGCAAACTAAACCTGCCATACACCAATGCAGGATTTTCTTTACGCAGCTTCGTTAATTGCCTGAAATAATTTAAACAACTGTTTGCATCTTTATCCTGCAATGCGGCATTAAGTATTGTATAATTTTTATTTATTTTCAACCATGGTTTACCTGTTGTAAAACCTGCATTTGCCGAACTATCCCATTGAAAAGGCGTTCTGCCATTATCTCTTGAAGTTTGTTTTTTATCTTCCAAAAAAGCTTTCAGGTTGCCGCCTGATTTTTGTAATCCTAAATACCTGTTCCGGGTATCTACATCATTATAATCCTGGATGGAATCAAAGCGGATATTATCCATTCCCAATTCGTCGCCATTATAGTAATACGCTGTGCCACGCATGGTTAAAACAAAAGTGGAAAGCATTTTTGATGAAACGGCTCTAAACTCTGGTGCATCATTACCAAATTTAGAAACCATCCTGGGCTGGTCGTGATTGGCTAAAAAAATTGCCAGCCAGCCCTTATCCTTAAACACCGAATCATACCGTGAAAATATCTGTTTGTATTTTACCAATCCAAAATCACTGATATGCTTACCAATATCAACACTTTCAAAATGATAAGCAATATCTAATTCTTTTCTTGCAGGATCAACAAACATCATCGCATCTTCGGGTGAACTTCCTGCACCTTCCGCCACCGACATCACATTGTATTTACTATACACTTCCCTGTTCATCTCCTGCAGATAATCGTGTAAGTGCGGCCCGTTGCCATAATATTTTATAATGTTCTTTTCATAGCCTTTGGGTAATGCCGGCCAACTGGTGTCTTTAGATGCAAACTGAAATGCATCCATCCTGAAACCATCTATTCCTTTATCTAACCAAAACCGCATAATGCTATACACTTCCTGCCGTAGTTTAGGGTTTTCCCAATTTAAATCGGGTTGCTTTTTTGAAAAGTAATGCAGGTAATAGGCATTGGTTAATGAATCGTATCGCCAGGCTTCGCTGTTTACATCAAAAAAACTCCACCGGTAAGTTGGCTTGCCTTTTTCTGCCGGCCACCAATGGTAATAATTTCTATAAGGATTATCACGTGATTTCCTGCTTTCCTGGAACCATTGGTGTTCATCGGAGCTATGGTTTACCACCAGGTCCATTATAAGTTTTATACCACGCTGATGCATTTCTTTTAATAGCAAATCAAAATCTTGCATGGTACCAAAATCTTTCATAATGGTTCTGTAGTCGCTAATATCGTAACCATTATCATCATTGGGTGATGTGTATATAGGGTTTAACCAAACAGCATCTACACCCAGGCTTTTAATATAATCCAGCTTTGCAATAATACCTTTCAAATCGCCTACCCCATCGCCATCACTGTCTTTAAAACTCCTGGGGTAAACCTGGTACACAACTGCTTCTTTCCACCACTTTTTGTTACTATCTATTGCAGTAGTTGCAGTACTTATTGCATTGCTACCAGAATTACATGATGTTATTATAACGGTACAGCAAACAAATGCTAATAGAGATACTATTTTTGTCATAAAGCTAATTGATTTAAATAAGGAGCTATTATAAATAATAAATGTACCAGTAAAAAAAATGGCTTAAAAATAATAGTACCTAAAAAAGCTTATGCAAACGGTTGATGTGCATTTTTTTTCTACCTTAGAAAAAAATTAAGACATGAGTATAAAATGGACAGGCGTTATGCCGGCACTTACCACAAAATTTACGGCTGATGATAAATTAGACCTGCCATTGTTTGAAAAAAACCTGGATGCACAGTTGGCTGCAGGAGTAAACGGAATTATATTGGGGGGTACTTTAGGCGAGGCAAGCGTATTAACTACCAATGAAAAAGAAATACTTATAAAATTTGCTGTAGAAAAATGTGCCGGTAAAGTGCCGGTAATATTAAATATTGCCGAGGGAGCCACCAAAGATGCATTGCAACAGGCGGTATATGCCAAAGCATGGGGTGCAAAAGGAATTATGGCCCTGCCGCCAATGCGGTATAAAACCGACCACAGGGAAACTGTTACTTATTTTAAAACCATTGCCGACTCTACCGATTTACCAATAATGATCTACAACAATCCTGTAGATTATAAAACTGATGTTACACTGGATATGTTTGCTGATTTAACTGAGTGTAAAAATATACAGGCTGTTAAAGAAAGTACCAGAGATGTGACCAATGTTACCAGGATGATTAACAGATTTGGAGACCGCTATAAAATTTTATGTGGGGTAGATACTTTAGCTATGGAAGAACTTTGCCTTGGTGCTGATGGATGGGTTGCAGGTTTGGTTTGTGCCTTCCCTGCAGAAACCGTTACCATTTTTAATTTAGTAAAAGCAGGCAGAATTGCAGAAGCCACAAAAATTTACCGCTGGTTTATGCC
>JAYVJU010000196.1:0-10857 GCA_043769035.1 Ferruginibacter sp. | reverse complement strand
TCCAATATCTGACCAGCTAAAAAATACAATCTCCAAAATAAACATCGCAAAATAACAGGTAATAAAAAACCGTCTCATTTATTAATGAAACGGCCTCTTCTTAATTTTTAGTAATTACAAAATAAATTTAAAACCCAAAGCCAAACTATTAAGCAGCGAGGTATTAAGGTTTGTACTGAAATTAAAGCCACTACTTTTTGAAACACTCCCATTATTGGCAGTGTTTTTTGTAGTACCATACTGCAAACCTGCAAATTGCGGCATTAATACTTCTAAATGTAATTTATTACATACCTGATAACTTATGCCAGGGCTAATACCTAGTGCAACTCTGTTTGTAATACTGGAGTTTTTAGTGTCTGGCTGATGATTCTGGATGACATTTTTTGTTCCATTAAAGCCTGTGGAAATTTCTCCAAAAAAGTAAAAATTTTTATTCAAATTTTTGTAATGCCGGTAAAAAATACCTGCTGCATAACTGGTGTTAGTTTCTGTAGCCGTATTAATAGTAAGATAATATTCACTTTTCGACTTGCCATAACCACCATAAATACCAAAAACCTGGTTTTGTTTAAATGCTTTACCCACCATGATGTTAAAAGCAGCACTGTTATTTTTTGATTCATTTGTGGCAGGTGTGGTTGAAGTTTTGTTACTACCAAACGAAATATGTCCACCAAGCAGCACCGCATCTTTTTTAATTTGTGCAGCAGAAAATAAACAAATCGCTGTAAAAGCAGTAATAAGGGTTAATGTTTTCATCATAAAAATTAGTTTTTTAAAAGACAAACGAAAATGCAGGTATGATGTTAAGACAATCTTAATATCGGTTACTTATTTGTTTAATAAGTTAAGATGAACTGTTAGCGGGTTAAAACTTACAGCAAAATCCGGTACAATTGTGGCAGCAGGCAATACTGCTGATACCTACAATAAAAAAACCTTCCATTGCTGAAAGGCTTTCTGGTACCACGTACGGGATTCGAACCCGTGATTCCTCCGTGAAAGGGAGGCGTCTTAACCCCTTGACCAACGCGGCAGCTTTTATTAAAGGACGGCAAAGATAATACCTGTGCGTTTTGCTGCCAAATATTTTAAACAAATTAGCAGAAAACGTTTGCAGTTGGTAAAATCTCTTTTATACACAATACCATTAAGTTCAAAATAATTGGCTGATATATCTTACACAAGCAGTAATTTTGCCATCTCAAATTTTAAACTTCAAAATTTTGTTATGAGTACAGTAAAAGTTGCAATCAATGGTTTTGGACGTATTGGCCGTTTGGTATTCCGCCAGATTTATAACATGCAGGGCATCGATGTAGTTGCCATTAACGACTTAACCAGTCCTGAGGTACTGGCGCATTTATTAAAGTATGATAGCGCACAGGGCCGTTTCAGCCAAAATGTAACTCATACCGACAACTCCATTGTAGTTGACGGACACGAAGTAAAAATATATGCTCAAAAAGATCCGGCTCAAATTCCATGGGGCAGCCACGGCGTTGATGTGGTTATTGAAAGCACAGGATTTTTTACCGATGCTGAAAAAGCAAAAGCTCATATTACTGCAGGTGCAAAACGTGTAGTAATATCTGCACCAGCCACTGGCGATTTAAAAACGGTGGTATTTAATGTTAACCATGCAATACTGGATGGCAGCGAAACAATCATCAGTTGTGCAAGTTGCACCACCAACTGTTTGGCACCAATGGCAAAAGTATTAGACGAAAAATATGGCATCATCACTGGTTTAATGAGCACTATTCATGCTTATACCAACGATCAGAATACTTTAGATGCACCACATCCAAAAGGTGATTTACGCAGGGCAAGAGCTGCAGCACAAAATATTGTACCTAACAGTACCGGTGCAGCAAAAGCAATCGGACTGGTTTTACCTAACTTAAAAGGTAAATTAGATGGCGGCGCACAAAGAGTGCCTGTAATTACCGGCAGCGTAACTGAATTATACAGCGTTTTAGGTAAAGATGTAACTGCAGATGAAGTAAATGCAGCCATGAAAGCAGCCGCTAACGAAAGTTTTGGTTACAACGAAGATGAAATTGTGAGCAGCGATGTAATCGGCATTACTTACGGAAGTTTATTTGACGCCACTCAAACAAGGGTAATTAAAACAGGCGACAAACAATTGGTAAAAACTGTTAGCTGGTACGATAATGAAATGAGTTATGTATCTCAACTGGTACGTACGGTTCATTTTTTTGCAGGCTTGATTAAATAAGGTTTGCCCCTCCGCCCCTAAAGGGGAACTTGAATGTAGAGAAGATAGAAGCGAAAGAAATAAGCTTCGCTTATTATTTTTTTTAGACTAGCTTTTTATCTTTCTTCAACTTCATTGGCGTCGCACTCTTGTACATTAGTTCTTTGTTCAACTTATTAAATACGAGGCTTTCTAAATTTTTAGGAAGCCTCATTTATTTTATAATCCTTAAAATCAAGTGCTCCGCCAGCTGGTGGAGACAGAGGTCATTATTATGAGCAAATTCTCCAACCACAACTTCTCCGGTCAAAAAGCTTTGGTACGTGTTGACTTCAACGTGCCACTCGATGAAAATTTCAACATCACAGACGATACAAGAATGTCTGCTACCATTCCAACCATAAAAAAAATATTGGCTGATGGCGGTAAAGTCATTTTAATGAGCCACTTCGGCAGGCCAAAAGGCGGGCCGGAAGATAAATACTCTTTAAAGCATTTGGTAAAACACCTTTACCAGTTATTAAACCCTTCACCGGCCAACGACCAACAACCAACGATCAATGTGTTTTTCGCAGATGATTGTATTGGCGAACAGGCACACTTAACATCATCTATGTTACGCAATGGCGAAGTATTGTTATTGGAAAACCTCCGTTTTTATGCAGCAGAAGAAAAAGGCGACGAAGCCTTTGCAGAAAAATTAGCTAAACTGGGTGATGTTTATGTAAATGATGCTTTTGGTACAGCACACAGGGCGCATGCATCTACAGCAGTTATTGCAAAATTCTTTCCCGGCGAAAAAAAGATGTTTGGTTTATTGATGGAAGGAGAAGTGCTGAGTGCTGAAAAAGTATTACACAATTCACAAAAGCCTTTTACAGCAATTATTGGCGGCGCAAAAGTATCCGACAAAATATTGATCATCGAAAATTTACTGGAAAGAGCAACCGATATTATTATTGGTGGAGGTATGGCATATACATTCTTAAAAGCACGGGGAGGAAAAATCGGGAGTTCGCTTTGCGAAGACGACCGTTTGCAAACTGCGCTTGAAATTTTAGAAAAAGCTAAGCAAAAAAATGTTAGCATTCATTTGCCGGAAGATTCTGTTATTGCCGATAAGTTTGATGCTAATGCCAACACAGATATTCGCCCAAGCGATGCCGTGCCTGATGGCTGGATGGGATTGGATATTGGCCCGAAAGCCATTGGTATTTTCAGTGAAGTGATCGGCAATTCAAAAACAATTTTATGGAATGGCCCGATGGGGGTTTTTGAAATGGAAAAATTTGCGAACGGAACTAAATCCGTTGCGCTGGCTGTAGCAGCAGCAACTGCCA
The DNA here is from genome assembly GCA_043769035.1 of Ferruginibacter sp. Taxonomy (GTDB): domain Bacteria; phylum Bacteroidota; class Bacteroidia; order Chitinophagales; family Chitinophagaceae; genus Ferruginibacter. The sequence continues at coordinate 7,293 of JAYVJU010000196.1, read as the reverse complement.
AAGGTGCATTTAGCCTTGTTGGCGGCGGCGATAGTGTAGCAGCGGTAAACCAGTTCGATCTTGCAGATAAAGTAAGTTATGTAAGTACCGGCGGTGGTGCCATGCTGGAATATTTTGAAGGCAAAGTGTTGCCGGGCATTGCAGCTATTACCGGTTAGTGTATTGTACATGTCTTTTTACAAATCTTCTATTCATGGATATAGTTGAATTACTTACGGCAACCAGGATTGAAACTGAAAAATATTTCAATTTGCCTGTAAATGATTTATCAAAGACCTATGCAGCGGGTAAATGGGACATTAAAAAAATATTAGTTCATTTAGCTGATGCCGAAAGTATTTTACACGAAAGAATAAAAAGAGTAATTGCCGAACCCAAACAGGTAATTTGGGCATTCGATCAGGATCTTTGGTGTAATAACCTTGAGTACGACAGTTTTCCGCTGGCAATAAGTAAATCACTTTATCTGGCAAACAGGCAATCAATTATTTTTCTTGCAGAGAAATTTTATACTAAGCTGGGCAGCAATCAATTTATACATAGCGAAATCGGATTAAAAACGTTACAAGAAGAGTTTGATAAAGTTGGGTTGCATAACCAGGCGCATATCAATCAAATTAAAACAGCACTTTCGGTAAATTGAATTTTTTAAAAACAAAAGATTAACAAAAGCATCCGGTTACCTTACCACTTAAAAAAGAATTAATCATAGGTATTTAAATTAGTATTATTTTTATCACCTTAACTAAAAAATAAAAACATGAAACGTTCAGGTTTAATAATTCTTGCAATTATTGGAGTATTGGTAATCTGGGGCATCAGCACCCAAAGAGGTTTGGTGGGCCAGGATGAAAATGTAAAAAAATCATGGAACAATGTACAAAGCGAATATCAAAAACGCTCGGACCTTGTTGGCCAGTTGGTAGAAACTGTTAAAGGCGTTGCTAACTTTGAACAGAAAACATTAACGGATGTAATTAATGCCCGTTCAAAAGCAACTTCAATCAATGTAAATGCCAACGATCTTTCTCCGGAGAAAGTTGCTGAATTTCAAAAAGCACAGGAAGAATTAAAAGGCTCATTAAGCCGTTTGCTCGTGGTTGCAGAACAATATCCGCAATTAAAAGCAACCGAAAGCTTTATGAAATTACAAGGCCAGCTTGAAGGAATTGAGAATGATGTAAAAACTTCGAGAAATGCATTTAACGAAGCAATAAATACTTACAATGTAAAGGTTCGTTCTTTTCCGGGTAACCTTATTGCAGGTGTACTGGGCTTTAAAGCTAAAGAAGGATTTAAAGCAGATGCCGGAACAGAAAAAGCCCCAAAAATTGATTTTAATAAATAATGGCAAATAAACCGGGTAAAACATTTAGGTTAGCAGCGCTGATAATTATTGCGCTGTTAGCCATTTTTTTTTATACCAGCTACAATTCGCTGGTGCGTAAAGAGGAGAATGTGACCAAAACCTGGAATAATGTGCAGAGTGATTACCAGCGCAGACTCGACTTGGTTCCTAATCTTGTTTCAACAGTAAAGCAATCATCTGAATATGAAAAAGATGTTTTGGTTAAATTAACCGAAGCCCGTGCAAAAGCAGCTACATTAAATATAAGCGGCAATGCCAGTTACGAAAACTATCAAAAAACTGAAACGGCAAATAACGAAGTGGTGGCATCGGCCAACAGGGTCATTGCAGTAATAGAAAAATATCCCGATATAAAAACAACAACAGCTTTTTTAAGGTTACAGGATCAACTGGAAGGTACAGAACGCAGAATAAAATTTTCGAGAAAAGATTTTAACGAAGCGGTGATGGGTTATAATACAGCTGTACGTTCTTTTCCGGCCAGCCTTGCAGCAAAATTATTTGGTTTTAAAGTTAAAGAAGGTTTTACAGCAGATATGGGTACAGATAAAGCTCCCGAAATAAATTTTACTAAATAAAATAACGTGGCATTATTTACTTTTTTTAAAAAGAAAAAATTATTATCGGCTGCCGATGAAGAGCAGGTAGTTACTGCCATACGTGCCGCTGAAAAATATACCAGTGGCGAAGTAAGGGTGTATGTAGAAAGCCATTGCCGTTTTGTTGACCCTGTTGACAGGGCCATCGAAATTTTCTTTGGGTTAAAAATGAATAAAACTGATGAGCACAATGGTGTATTGGTTTACGTGGCATTAAAAGATCGTCAATTAGCAATATATGGTGATGAAGGCATACATGCAAGGGTAGGAAAGGAGTTTTGGCAAAACGCAGTACAACAAATGTTGCAGGAAATAAAAAAAGAAAACCACATCACAGGAATTTGCAATGCTATTACAATGATAGGGCAAACATTGCAAAAGGAATTTCCTTACGAGCCTAACGATGATAAAAACGAATTGCCGGATGAAATTGTATTTGGCAAGTAATTAAAATTGTAATGAAATTTATAAAACATATTTTTTTATTGCTGTTAGCGTTTGTTAGTGTGCAAATTTTTGCACAGGATTTTCCGCCAAAAGCAAATCCACCAAAACTGGTGAATGATTACCTGCGCATGTTAACACCAGACCAGGCACAGGCGCTTGAACAAAAATTGGTTGACTTTGATAAACGTACCTCTACACAAATAGCCATTGTAACTACAGATGATATTAAAGGAATGGACGCCGGAGATTATGCAGTTGCACTTGGCAAAGATTGGGGTGTGGGAAATGCCAATTTTAATAACGGGGTTGTTTTTTTAGTTTACCGAAGTAAGGATAATACAAAGCGGAAAGTTTTTATTGCTCCGGGGTCAGGGTTAGAAGGTGTGTTACCGGATTACACTTGTGCTGAAATTATTGATAACGAAGTGAGGCCTTATTTAAAAGACGGGGACTTTTACCGGGCACTAGAAAATGGAACCACTGCAATAATAAAAGCAACAGAAGGCAAATATGCAGCGCCTAAAGGTTATGGCAAAGGAAAAGTAGGTTCTTCTGTATTTAAAATAATTTTCATCATTATACTGATTATAGTTTTTCTTTCAATAAGCTCAAGAGGTGGCGGTGGAGGTTCTTATATGAGCCGCAGGGGATACAGAGGTTTTGCCGGACCAACTATTTGGTGGGGTGGTGGTGGCAGTAGTGGCTGGGGCGGTGGCGGAAGTTCCGGCGGTGGTGGTGGTGGATTTGGAGGTTTCGGAGGCGGCGGCTTTGGAGGAGGTGGCGCCGGCGGCGATTGGTAGAAATAAATATTAGTAATAAAAAATGCCTTCAACCAAGTTGAAGGCATTTTTTATTACTGTACTTTTCTATTTTAATTTAGAAGAAATATAATCTTCAATTTCTCTGCCTTTTGCTTTCCCCAGTTTGCTTAGCGCTCCTGTAATAACCGGTTCGGTAAGATTTTTATATTGTTTTGGCAATGCAGCTCTAAGTTTTATTACCAGGTCAATTCCTTTTTTTACATTTCCGGTATTACTTATATTTTTTAAATAACCACAAAACATATCCACCATCTGAAGTTTTGAAGCGCTTGCAGGTATCTGGTCAAACTGTGTTGTAATTAAATCAAAATCAGTTACAGCACCATAACTCATCAGTATTATAGTTACCAGCTCACCTAAAGTGCCTTTGGCATCAGTGCTGTATTTTTTTGCTATATCATAAACATTCTCCGGTTCCAATACAGCAAGGCCGTCTAATGCAGCGCCTGCAACACTGTAAGATGAATCGTTGATATTGGTTTTAAAAATACCCAGGTATTTTTTATCTGCTGTTTTAGCTAAAAATTCCAGGGCTGCAGCTTTTGCTTTTTTATCAGTTTCTGTTGCAGCAATTTCCTCCACAGTTTTTATTACAGCAGCATCTTTAAAAAACTTTCCTTCCGAAATTTTATAAATTGAATATTCTCTTAACGGGCCAAATTTGTCTTTTAAGCCTTCTGCAAGTTCTTTCATTTCATTTTCTGCAAAATATTCAAGCGCTTCTTTCCTGTCTAAATACAAAGGCGCATATTTAATCTGGTGAATATAATTGTCAGCAGTTTTATTATCTGTTTTTTCGCACAATAAAACTTTATCAGCGTCAACATTTATAAGGTCAGGTCTTTTTGTATAGCTAAAAGTAAAACTGTCAATTCTGTTTTCGGCCCATACATTTTGTCTTACTTTTTTTGCGCCAGTATAAATATCAATTGCAATGGGCAGTTTAAAAGCTTTACCTGTGGTTTGTGTTTGCTCAATAATAACAATCGCTTTCCCCTTTACATCATCATATTTATAATTAATTTTTAATACCGGGTGCCCATTGCCAAAATACCACTGGTTCCAAAACCAGTTTAAATCCTGCCCGGTCACTTCTTCAAATGCCAAACGCAGTTGGGTAGCTTCTCCGTTTTTAAATTTATTAGTGGTCAGGTAATTATTCAGCGATTTAAAAAAAGCGTCATCACCTACATAATTACGCAGCATATGTAACACACGGCCACCTTTTTGGTAACTCACCAGGTCAAACATATCTTCTTTATTGCTGTACTTAAAACGCACCAGGTGCTTTTCTGCTTCTTCGGGGTTAGATAAATATTGTGTCAAGCCATCCTGGTTTTCTGCATCGCCGGCATCCTTGCCGTGTTTATATTCCATCCAAAGTGTTTGACTATAATCAGCCATCGATTCATTAACCGTAATATTGCTCCAGCTTTCGGTAGTTACCAAATCTCCAAACCATTGATGAAATAATTCATGCGCTATCACTGTCTCCCAGCTATTGCCATCAGTTAATTGCCGGGCATTTTGGTAGGCACTTTCCTGATGAAGAGTAGCAGTAGTGTTTTCCATAGCACCGCTTACATAATCCCTGCCCACAATCTGGTTATATTTTTGCCAAGGGTATTCAACTCCAAGTTTCTCCGAAAAAAATCTCATCATTTCCGGCGTTAACCCAAATACACCCTTTGCATAAGGAGCCTGGCTTTTTTCCACATAATAACTTACTTCTTTACCTTTATAACTGTCTTTAATAATAGCAAAGTCGCCCACACCCATAAAGAACAGGTAAGGTGAATGCGGCAGATCCATTTTCCAGTAATCAGTTCTGGTACCGTCACTGTTTTTCTTCTGGCTTTTTAATAAACCATTGCTGAGGGTTACATATTTTTGAGGTACAGTCATGTAAATTTCCGCAGTGGTTTTTTGGTTGGGCTTATCTATAGTAGGCATCCAAACGCTGCTGGCTTCCGTTTCACCCTGGGTCCATATTTGTGTAGGCTTGTCTTTAGCTTCTCCTGTGGGATTAATAAAGTATAAACCCTTAGCGTCATTTATAGCAGCGCTGCCCATTACTTTAACTTCATTGGGTTTACTGGTATAATCAATATATATAGTATAGCTTTCTCCTGCTTTATAAATTTTATCCAGGCTTATTCTTATTTGCCAGCCATCATAATTGTACTTCAAAGGCAATTTAGAAGCTCCCTTTATCATAGCAATTTCCTTTAGCTCCATCCCCTTGGCATCTAATGTTAACGAATCGGTAGGGTAAAAATGGGGTTTTAACGTAAGCCATTCTTTGCCATACATCCATGCTTTGGTATAATCAAATTTTACATCAAGTTTGGTATGTACAAGGTCATTGATTTTAGTGGCGGTAGCTCTGTATATTTTTTTCCAACTGCTGTCTTTAACCTCAACATCACCCTGTGCCATAATTAAAACCGGGCTTATAGCTATAGCCAATACAAAAACAAATTTCTTCATATCCTGAATTTAAGTGTCAAAAATAAGCTGACTAAACTTAAATAAAAGTCAATATTTATATAAATGGCAAAAGAATTGTATTAATAAGTATTTTTGATATGGGTTTTAATTCCCTGGTTAAGCATTGTTGCACGGCAATCCTTTCAGCGGTATTGCTGCTATCAGGCTTTTCTAATTTTTTATTCCGGATAATTTAGTTTAATAAATGAACATGTTATTTATAAGATCAGTTACAGTTGCTCTTCTGGTATTTTTTTCTTTTGGTTTACTTGCCCAGCAAAATCATTTTGTTTACCTGCAAACAGAAAATAAACAGCCTTTTTATGTAAAACTTGATAAAAAACTGCTCAGTTCATCAGCTTCAGGTTATCTCATAATTCCTAAACTGCAGGATGGAGCTTATACACTTACCATTGGGTTTCCTAAAAATGTATGGCCCGAGCAAAACTTTGTCTCTACTGTAAATAAGAAAGACAATGGATACTTGTTAAAAAATTTTGGAGATAAAGGATGGGGGTTATTCAACTTACAAACATTAGAAGTACTAATGCCAATTCAAAAGACTGCTGAGGATCAAGCTGCAGTATTAGTTGATAAAACAGATGATTTTTCTAAAACACTTTCTAACGTAATCAACGACCCTTCAATTGCTAAAACAGAAGAAGTTAAACCTGTAATTAAGGAAGAAATAAAACCTGTTGAAGAGATTAAAACAGAAGATTCGGTAAAACTTGTTAGTCAGGAAGAAATAAAGCCTGCTGATGAAACCAAAAAAGAAGAAGTTAAGCCGGTAATCAAGGAAGAGATAAAGCTTGCAGAAGAAATTAAAAAAGAGGAACCGGTAATGTCGGCCGTCCAAATAACAAAATTATTAAGCAATGTAGATGCTGATGGTACAGAAATGGTTTATATAGATGTTGTAAACGGAAAGCCTGATACAGTAAGACTTTTCATACCTGTAGAAATTGCGCCTGTTGTTATTCAACCAGAAATAAAAACAGAAGAGCCTAAGGTTGAGATTAAAAAGGCGGAAGAGAAAAAAACTGAAGCCAAGTTTATTGATATTACGCTTCCAAATCCAAATGCAAGAATTGATAGTGCTTCAACCCCTGAAGTACCAATCATTATTACTGAAAAGAAAGCAGACACAGTAAAAGCTCCGGAACCTGTAAAAGAGAATATTGTAAAACCGGTAATGATAAATTCAGATTGCAAAAATTTTGCAACAGAAGATGACTTTCTAAAACTGCGGAAAAAAATGGCTGCAGAAGATAATGATGATGGTATGATTACTATTGCAAAGAAAACATTCAAGTCAAAATGTTTTACAACAGAACAGGTAAAAAACCTCAGTGTTTTATTTTTAAAAGATGAAGGTAAATACAAAATCTTCGATTCGGCATATCCTTTTGTATCCGATTCATATAATTTTGGTTCATTGGAAACACAGTTAACGGATACCTACTTCATTAACCGGTTTAAAGTAATGATCAGGCATTAAACTGCATTATCTCTTGAATAACATAACATATGTCAAGGTATTTTATAGAGGTCGCTTATAAGGGTA
>JAYVJU010000195.1:0-3592 GCA_043769035.1 Ferruginibacter sp. | reverse complement strand
AATGTTTCCTTTTACATTAACTCCGCCTGTAGTTAAGTTTATATTTAAAGTGCCCAGCGTAATGGTAAGGTTATCCATTGTGAGTGCATTAGCACCTGTTGGAGATTGATTAAATGTAGCAAAATTAACCTCGAAATTAGCATACGTTCTTCCAGAAAATGAAGGTGCAGCATTTTGCTGCATTCTAAATAGACTACCTGAATTAAAAGTAACTTTAGAATTAGGGGCGGCGTATCCAAATGGATTTGCTCCTGTGTTTTGCACAAATGTTGTTCCTGTATTAAAGACAATTGCATTGAAAGTTCCTGCCGCTGTAAAAACATTTCCTGTGCAGCCAGTATTCTGTGAAAAAACTGAAGGACTGTTAAAATTAATCGCTCCGGCATCCACAGCATCCAATCGGTGGAGTGCAGTAGAAAAAGCCATATTCCCTGTTATATTACCAGTTGCAGTTGTACTTAGTGTTATTGTAGTAGCATTTGCTCCATTAATATTAAGTGCCGATCCTGCTGCAACTTCCAGATCATCTCCGGGCAGCCCCCCTCCAATAGTTAATGTATTGCCGCCGGCAGCTCCCTGTAAATTTACCGTGGTGTTATTGTTCACTAATAATTGCCCGATTGTTTGAGTAGGAATATTTGTTACAGTATTAGTTAGGCTATTATTAAAAACAAGTACATCTGTAGTTAGCAATACTGTTCTGTTTGGAGTCCAGTTTGTTGCTACTTGCCAATCTGTACTGCCAGGTGTCCAAACATAAGTTTGAGAAAGAGCATTAAAACACAAGGCAAAAATTAAAATAGGGAGTGTAAATATTTTTTTCATAACTACAAATTGTGCTTAATTAATAAGGACTAACGAATAAAATTATAAACCTGTAGTTTTTAGAGGGGCGGAAAAGGCGGTAATCTGCCTTTACAGCAAGATACACCAAAACATAAAAACGCTGCTATTATTTTTATAATATCGCCAATAATATTTTCCACATAAAAACCAACATAAAACACTTTAGCAAAACAAAAGCCTTCCCTGACAGTGGAAGGCTTTTAAAAATTTTCCGGAATAAGTTTTATACTACAATTCAGCTATCTGATTGCTGCCTATTTTTTTCTGAAAAATATCCTGATGGGGACACCGCTTAATTTAAAATTTTCCCTCAACTGGTTTTCCAGGTAATTTTTATAGGGGGTTTTAATATCGTCGGGGTAGTTACAGAAAAAAGCAAAGGTTGGTGTATGCACCGGAAGCTGGGTAATATATTTTATTTTCACTGCATTACCTCTTACCACCGGCGGGTGGTAACTTTCAATAGCCTTAAGCATTACTTCATTTAGTTTTGATGTAGCTATTTTGCGTACCCGGTTTTCATACACTTCCAACGCCATTTCTATGCTTTTAAAGATCCTTTGCTTTTCTGTTACCGATATAAAAATAATGGGCACATCAGAAAATGGGGCAAACTTCTTTTTCAATTCTTTTTCGTAATCCTTAACGGTATTGGTCTTTTTATCTTCTACAAGGTCCCATTTATTTACCAGCACCACAATACCTTTTCCCTTTTTTGCTGCCAGCGAAAATATGGCAAGATCCTGTGCAGTCAATCCTTTTCCTGCATCCAGCATCATCAGGCATACATCTGCTTCATCCAGTGCTTTAATGGCACGTATTACCGAGTAAAATTCCAGGTCTTCATGCACTTTTGCTTTTTTGCGGATACCAGCGGTATCTATCAGCACAAATTCTTTATTGTATAAATTGTAATGGGTATGAATGGTGTCTCTGGTTGTGCCGGCAATATCGCTTACAATGGTTCTTTCGGTACCAATCAATGCATTTAGTAAAGATGATTTACCAACATTTGGCTGGCCGATAATGGCAATTTTCGGCAGTTCATCGCTGTCCATAGTGGCATCATCGTCAGGTTTCATTAAAGCTGTAATGGCATCTAAAATTTCGCCGGTGCCACTGCCGCTTATTGAGGACACAAAAAATATATTATCGAACCCGAGGCTGTAAAATTCACTGGCTTCCAAAAGGCGTTCGTGGTTATCTACTTTATTTACCACTAAAAAAACCGGTTTATTACTGCGGCGTAAAATAACTGTCATGCTCTCATCCAGGTCGGTAATACCTGTAGCTACATCCACCATAAAAATAATAGCACTGGCTTCTTCCATGGCTATTAATACCTGCTTGCGTATTTCCTTTTCAAACACATCATTGCTACCTGCCACAAAACCGCCGGTATCAATTACGTTAAAGGTTTTGCCTGCCCATTCGGCAATACCATACTGCCTGTCACGGGTTACACCGCTTACATCATCTACTATGGCCTTACGCTGTTCCAGCATACGGTTAAAAAACGTACTCTTGCCTACGTTTGGCCTTCCTGTTATTGCTACTGTAAAACTCATTTTATGTACTATTTACGATATACGATGTACGACCGCCTTATTATTCAGGCGTACATCGTACATCACACATCAAACATTTAATATCCGTATTCCTTCAACTGCATTTCATTATCCCGCCACTTAGGCCGCACTTTTACAAATAATTCCAAAAACACTTTGCGGTCTAAAAATGCTTCAATATCTTTCCTTGCATTGGTACCTAATTTTTTTATCATGCTGCCGCCTTCGCCAAGTATAATACCTTTTTGTGTTTCCCGCTGTACAATTATATCGGCACCAATTTTTGTAAGCGTGGCTTTATCTTTAAACTCCTGCACCAGCACAGTTGCATGGTAAGGAATTTCTTCTCCATACAATTCAAATATTTTTTCCCTTATCATTTCGCTTACAAAAAATTTGGTCGGCATATCACTCAGGTCATCACCTTCGTAAAATGGTGCACCTTCGGGTAAATAAGCCAGTATTTTTTCTAACAGAAAATCTATACCCTTTTTCTTTAGCGCCGATAATACCACCACTTTTTTACAATAAGGTTGCTTCCTGAAAAACTCAATAGCTTTTTGCTGCTGTTCGTCACTGGCTTTATCGGCCTTGTTTAACACCACAATAGCCGGAGCTTTTAAATGCAATGCAGCAAATATCTGGTTACTCTCTTCAAAATCCTCATTAACATCTACCATCAGTAATGCCACATCAGCATCTTCCAGGCTGCCTTTTACAGCCTGCATCATTTTTTCGTGCAGTTTATAGCGGGGTTCAATTATGCCCGGTGTATCAGAAAAGATGATCTGGTAATCCTTTTCGGTTAAAATGGCCTTAATGCGGTGGCGGGTGGTTTGCACCTTATGCGATACAATAGCCATCTTCTCGCCCATTAATGCGTTAAGCAATGTACTTTTGCCGGCATTGGGCTTGCCAAATATGTTTACAAAACCTGATTTCATGAATGTGGTATTTAAAACACTGATTACCACAAACAAGCTAAAAGAATGGAGGAGGTAATCATTATTCATTGTTAGTGAATAAAAAATCCCCAAATCGATAGAATTGAGGATTTGACTTTTTAGTTGCGAAGACTGGGATCGAACCAGTGTCCGCCAACCGGCGGATATGAGCCATCATAACTTTGCATTTATTAGGGACCTGATATAATCCCTGCCTGCCGCTGTTTTTAATTC
>JAYVJU010000194.1:0-13602 GCA_043769035.1 Ferruginibacter sp. | reverse complement strand
GTCGGAGACTACGACGTTGATAGGCTATAGGTATACAGGTGGTAACATCAAAGCCGAGTAGTACTAATTGCCCGTAAGCTTTATTTTTTATTTTTCTTAGGAAAAATAATTATAACTAATTACTTTTTTTACAACTTATCCCAATATGTAATTTATTATCCGTTTTCGGAGAATCGTCTTATGGTGGTTTTGCCGAGGGTGTTCACCTCTTCCCATACCGAACAGAGAAGTTAAGCCCCTCATGGCCGATGGTACTACACAAAAATGTGGGAGAGTAGGTAGCTGCCATATTCATTTAAAACCCTTCAGTTTACTGAAGGGTTTTTTTATGCCCTTACCTTACATTTATTACCTGTAAATCATCTTTACAACTGATAAATATCATTAAAAAAATATTGGTAAGACTGTAGCTTTAATTTGTAAATCATTTTAACATGAAAACAATTATAGTTCCAGTTGATTTTTCAGAAAACTCAGCTAATGCAACTGAATTTGCAGCTAACCTTGCAGCTTTTTATGGAGCAGATATCTTACTTTATCATGCTTATCAATTACCTGTTGTAATGCATGAATTTGCTTATCCAGCTTTTGACATGGAAGAAACCCAACGTGCTGCAGCACATGAACTGGAAGTGATGAAGGAAAATACTTTATCTAAGATAAAAGTAAAAATTACAATTAATGTTAAAGCAGAAATGGCAATCTTACAGGAAGGTTTAGCAAAACTCTGTGATAGTGTAAAACCTGATCTTATTGTTATGGCTTTGTCAGGTAAAAATGCGCTTAGCAGATTAATTGTTGGAAGTAATACCATAAAAACAATCCTGGAATTAAAATACCCAGTACTGGTTATCCCTTCAAAAGCAGCATTTATACCAATACGTAAAATTGGTTTTGCATGCGACTATCAAAAAATAAAACAAACAACTCCGGTCGAATTATTAAAAAAAGTAGTGAATGATTTTAGGGCAGATCTGCATGTTTTAAATGTAAATAATTTCAATGAAAGCCCCGGCCCTGAGATGATGAATGAAAGCTTAACCATAAATGAGTTGTTGAAAGATATAAAAGTTCAATATAATACCATACAGGCCGGAGATGTTACAGAAGGAATAAACTGGTTTGCAGAAAAAGAGAAATTAGACTGGATAGCAGTAATTCCTAAAAAGCATCCATTATTACAAGAAATGTTTGCGCAAAGCCATACCAAACATTTATTATATCATACACATATTCCGGTATTATGTATTCATGAATAAAAATTTGAAATCATTTTACTGGCGAGATTTATAAAACTATCAATTATTGTATTTTAACTGAAGGGGGAGTATTTTTATACAATTCGATTTTGATACTAAGATCGGCATTATCCATCCGATTTTTTTATTGCCAGCTTACAAAAAATGACGCTTCAGGAAACCTGATAATTATTGTAAAATTCAAAATAGCTATTGAGTTAACTCATCTTTTTTTATAGTCAAGGATTACCCGCAGATTAAAAATGCGGTTAATTAATTGAAAATGACTGCATGAATAAAAAATAATTATCTGCTGTAACCCTTTACCGCAAAGGGTTACAGCAGGCAGGTAAATGATTGTTCGTGTGTGCGTAAAAATAAATTTGAATTATTGGATTTAATAATTACATTTATGAACGAATAAAATAATCCAACTATTCTTTTTTGAAAGAACATTATCCCAACTTTTAGAAATCAATACTAGCAACAACCTCCCACATTTTTATTTAATAATCACTTTTTGCTGTTCTGTAAATGAGCAGCGTGGAATATTTATGTTAATGTATCATACTGCCCGTTAGAGAAGCATAGATATTTCTACGATAGTAAGTAAATGTAAATCTACAAAGAGGTACTTATAAACTGACTTGTATTGGATAAATAGATTTTTAATAAAAAATTTCAACAATAATTTACCCTCAACTAAACCTTTCTTATGCTAAAAAAAATTATGACTAAAACTTTTGCCATGGCTGCTTTGCTTATGGCATCTTTTTTTGCAAATGCACAACAGACTGAACGATTGCCTGTAGTTGCAACCCCTGAGGAAAAGCTGCTGAATAGCCAGCTTCAGAAACAGGCAAAGTCGGAAAGCCCGGCTTCTAAAACACCCTGGTTATTATCAAGGAAACAAATCGTTTCAACGTTAAGCCCGGCACCAGCGAATGTGCTTGTAAATAATAATAACGGTGCTACTGCAACAGGCAACTTCACCCAAAGCGAAACCACCATATTGGCTTATGGTAATAATGTGATCACGGGCTTTAATGATGCCGGCTCCAATGCCGGAGGCACCAACAGGTTTACCGGCTATGCGTATTCAACGGATGGTGGCCTCACTTTTACAGACGCTGGTAATTTGCCGTCATCTGCTGGTGGAGATGCCGGTGATCCGGTATTGGCCCGAAATAACACAACCGGAAGAATTTATTTTTCAACACTTGGTTACACTGCATCTACAATCCAGTTGTTCCGGTCAGATGATAACGGTTTGACTTGGTTGCCACCGGTAAATGCAACACCCGGAGGAAATACTGAAGACAAACAATGGATGACAGTTGATAATTATGCAGGTTCAGGAAATGGTAATTTGTATTTAATGTCACGTCGTTTTGCTGGTACACAGGGCATTTATTTTCACCGTTCAACCGATGATGGATCAACATTCAGTTCGGGAATACAATTAGTGGGTACTCCTTCACAAGGAGCATTTATTGAAGTAGGTACCGATCATTCCATCTATGCTTTTTGGTTAGGAGGTACAACGATCTTTATGCGTAAGTCAACCGACCAGGGATTGACTTTTGCAGCCCCGGTTACTGTTGTGACCGGCCTTCCTGCAACGACAAATGGAGATTTGTTACTTACCGGACTGAGGCAAGGAACAGCTTCATTTGCATCTCTCCGGAGTAATTCATTTCCCCATGCTGCCATAAACCCAGTGAGCGGGCACATTTATATTACTTATAATAATAACCCGGCAGGTGTTGACAAAGCAGATGTGTTTATGATAATGTCAACAGATGCAGGTGCCACCTGGACTGCACCTGTAAGAGTTAATGATGATGCTACCACAACCGATCAGTGGCAACCCACTATTGCAGTATCGCCTGATGGCCTGAACCTTGGTATATTTTATTACAGCCGCCAGGAAGATCCTATTAATAATAACTTGTTTAAATATTATGCCCGTACGGCTGCCATCAGTGGCGCAGTAGTAAATTTTAGGCCAAGCGGCGCCGTGAGTGATGTGGCTGCCATACCTGAGTTTGGCAGGGATAACGTGATAAACTCCACTTATATGGGAGATTACCAACAGGCAGCAGCAACAGCAAATGGCTTTTACGTAACATGGGCCGATAGCCGGAGTGATCTGGCAATTGGGCCACCAAGAAAAGACCCCAATGTTTATTTTGCCAAGGTACCGCTAGAAGGAGTAGCTGGGACTTCAATTTTAGTAAATCCCACAGCGCCTGTAATATCCGGGGGCAATGGCAATGCAACCATTGATGCAAATGAATGCAATTCGATTAGTATTAGTTTGGCAAATGTGGGGTCAGTTACGGCCCAGGGTATTAGTGCGGTGATCACCAGTAGTACACCGGGTGTGGTAATAACACAAGGTAATTCTGCATATCCTGATATTGCGCCAGCGGCTTCAGCAGCAAACTCAACAGCATTTACAATAGCGACTACAACAGGGTATATATGCGGAACAAATATTCAGCTTACATTAACCGTCACTTCTGCAGACGGAACTGTTGCATTTAACCTTGTTTTACCCGCTACTTCTTCATTTGGAGTTCCGGTTTCATTCAGCAACAATACGGTTACACCGATACCGGATGTGCTTACAACCGATATTCCAATTACAGTATCCGGTATTACAACTGCCATTGGCAAAGTAACCCTTTCTCTTCATCTGTTACATACATTCGATGCAGATCTTGATATATCCCTGATCGGGCCTGATGGAACTACAGTTGACCTTTCATCTGACAATGGCGGTGCTGGTGATAATTTTGGAACTTCATGTGATCCTATTACAAACCGGACAACATTTGATGATGCCGGAGCAGTTTCGATTACAATAGGTACGGCACCTTTTGTTGGTACATTTATACCGGAGCAAAGCCTTGCTGCATTTAGCGGCAAATCGGGTGCACAGGTTAATGGTACATGGATATTGCGTATTGTTGATGATTTAGGTGGAGATGCAGGAACTTTTAATTGTGCTACCTTAAATATAGCCGCAAATCTTCCCTGCGCCAATGATGGCCCGCCAATTACCTGCCCCGCAAATATAACAGACGGTGTTAACCCGGTTACTTATGCAGTTAGTACAGCATCTAATGGCCCTGTAACACTTTCGTATGTTTTCAGCGGAGCTACAACAGGCAGCGGCAGTGGAACAGGAAGTGGTTCTACCTTTGGCGTGGGAACTACAACAGTTACCGTAACATCATCCAATGGCTGCTTAACATCTTCATGCAGCTTTACAGTTGAAGTTACCTGTTCACTTCCTGCTATTACAGCACCAACGGTAACACAGCCAACCTGTACTGCCACAACCGGAACTATTTTAGTTAACGCAACCGGAACAGGAGCATTAGAATACAGCGTGGATAATGGAACTACCTGGCAGGTATCTGCTACATTCAGCGGACTTGCAGCTGGTAATTATAATATCAAAGTACGTCCTCAGGCTACCCCTGCCTGTGAGTCAACTTATGACAGGAACCCGGTTGTTATTCATGCAACGGAATCTCCGGTAATTGGAGTAGCTGTGAGCGGACCGCTTACTTTCTGTGAAGGCGGATCTGTGAATCTCACTGCTTTAGAATTATCAGCGTTTTACCTGAAGGTAATTACACCGTATGCCATCAATTTCAACGCAGGAATTGCTGGATTCGGAGCCAACATTTTAAGCACACCGGTTAACGGAGATATGGTTTACATTCCTGATGGAACGGCAAGTTATTTAGGATGCTCTCCTTATACACCAGGATCATTAAACGGTAAAGTGGCATTGATAGACAGAGGTACCTGCACATTTGTTATAAAAGTAAAAAATGCGCAGGATGCAGGCGCAATTGGTGTGATCATTGTTAACAGTGCTGCCGGAACTGTTGGTATGGGAGGTGCCGACCCAACGATTACCATTCCAGTTATCAGTGTTAGCCAGGCAGATGGTGCGATACTTAAAAATATGATTGCGAATGGAACAACAAATGGTAATTCATTACAGCACACATTTAGTTATCTCTGGTCAAATGGGGCAACTACAGAAACCATAAATGTTACGCAGAGCGGTAACTACTCTCTTCAGACAACGGATGAGAATGGTTGTTCGAGTAGTTTCGGCCCAATTACTGTAACAGTTAATCCTGTACCAGTGGCTGTAGCAACACCGGCATCTCAAAGCAGTTGTACCGGTAATGCCATAACAACAATTGTATTGAGCGGCGGGGCACCGGGTACAGTATGTAGCTGGACAAGAGATAATCTTACAGTAACCGGTATAGCAGCAACTGGCAGTGGAAATATCAGTGGTTCACTAACCAATACAACTGGCTTGCCCGTTACCGTTACATTTACAATTACGCCATCTTATACCAATGCAGGAGTTACCTGTACAGGTACACCGGTTACTGCAACGGTAACAGTAAACCCGGTACAATATTTCGCCTGCCCTGCTAATATGACCGAGACGATCACCGATGTGATCTGTTTCAAAGCAGTGAACACACCTAACCCTGTTTTCTGCGGAACACTTACAAAACTTACCTGGAAACTGACTGGTGCTACCGTACTAAGTTCACCTACATCGGGTATAAACTACCTTGGGTTAAGGAATATGAATGTGGGTACAACTACAGTTACTTATACAGCCACATTTACCGGAGGCGTTGTAAAAACCTGTTCATTTACAGTTCTGGTAATAGAAACAATGCCACCAAACATCCTTTGCCCAGCTGACAAAGATGTAAACACAGACCTTGGCAAGTGTTATAAAACCGGTCCGGTGAGTCTTGGTACTCCAGTTGTTAGTGATAATTGCGGCATTGTTTCGGTAACTAATAACGCACCGGCAGTGTATCAAAAAGGTGTGAACCTGGTAACCTGGACAGTAACTGACAAGAGTGGTAATACCAGAACCTGTGTACAAAGGGTTACTGTGTATGATGCAGAAAAACCTGTTATTACATGTCCTGTAAATGTGATAGTGAATGCAGGTACAGGGCCTAATTGCAACGTAACCCAGTTAACCTTACCGCAACCTGTATTTACAGATAATTGCGAAGTTGTAACCTTAAAATGGGCAATGACTGGAGTTACCTTCGGTTCATCAAACACTCCCGGTATTAACTATGTTCCAACAATGAACTATGCTGTAGGTGTAAGCACAGTTACTTATACAGCAATTGATGCAGCAGGCAATGCAAAAACATGCACATTTACTGTTACAGTAAAAGATGTAACTGCACCAACCCTTGTTTGCCCTGCTGCACAAACCTTGTGTAAAGTGGCCAATAACACTTACACAATACCACCAATGGTACAGAGTGATAATTGTGCCATTGTAAGTACAACGTATAAAATTACAGGAGCAACAAGCAGGACCGGCTCAGGTATTAATGCAAGTGGTGTATTTAACCTTGGTGTATCTACAATCACGTGGACCGTTAAAGATTCACACGGTAATACATCTACATGTACAACAGTAGTTACCGTTGTGGCCACATCAAATCCAATTTGCACACCGCCACCGCCAATTACATTTGCTGAACCAGGTGTAAATAAGAAATATACAGAGGCTGAAGCTACAGGACTTTCAATATCTGCATGGCCCAACCCGACTGTGAGTTATTTTAACCTGAAAGTGAGCAGTGCTGCAAAGGAAACAGTTGTGATAAGAATGTATGATATGGCCGGCAGACTGTTAGAGGTTAAAAACGGGGCAGCTGGAAATACCTATATTTTAGGTGAACATGTTAGATCAGGTACGTATATTATTGAAGTAAGCCAGGGTGCTAATAAACAAAAAGTAAAACTGGTAAAATTGAATTAAAAGTAAATGACTATGTTAAGGAAGAGGCTGTTAAATACAGCCTCTTTTTTTATGTTAGATAATAATTGTATTATTAAAACAATTATTATAGCTGAAATATTTTTTCCATCAGCATCCATTTTTCACCAGGTTTAGCCATGGGTAAAGCCTGCTGGTATTTCCACATTAATGCTTCCCATTCCTGCACTTTTGCATTCCCTGTATCGAGAGCAGATTTTTTTTCGAAAGAAAAATTATCATCAACCTCCATTATCATAAACATGCGGTTGCTTAAACGGTAAATCTCCATATTAAGAATGCCAGATTCTTTTATGCTTTGTAAAATTTCGGGCCATACGGCTTTGTGGTATGCTTCGTATTCAGCAATCAATGCAGCGTTGTCTTTTAAATCTACTGTAAGGCAATAGCGTTTCATGTATTTAATATTTATAAAACTAAAGTAATGGATTATTTAACAGTATGTGAAATAAAACAATAAATTGCAAAGTCAATTACACCACCCTTAATTTAATTAACCCTCGTTTAGTATGAAAAAAATTACTTTTGTAATATGCCTGGCTTTATTATCAATTTGTTCTTTTGCAAAGATTTACCTGCCTGCTGTTTACAGCAATCATATGGTACTGCAACAGCATTCAAAAATAAAAATATGGGGTTGGAGTGAGCCTGCAGAAAATATTACCATTAAGCCCGGCTGGGATACCACTACTTACTTTGCAAAAGCAACATCTGGTGCAAAATGGGAAACAGTTATCAATACACCAAAAGCCGGTGGTACATTTACTATTACAGTAAAGGGTAATAATAATTCAATAATTATTGAAGATGTTTTAATTGGTGAAGTATGGCTTGCAAGCGGCCAAAGCAATATGGAAATGAATATTAACTGGGGAATGAAATATGAAGAAGAGGTAAAAAATGCTGCTAATAACCAAATTCGTTTTTTTAATATACCCAAAACTACATCCATCTTTCCGCTGGAAGATGTACGGGCAGAGTGGGTGGTTTGTACAGCAGAGAGCATGAAAAGCTTTAGTACTGCCGCATATTTTTTTGGCAAAAAAATTAATGATCAATTAAATGTTCCTGTAGGATTAATAAGTGCATGCTGGGGCGGCACGCCTGCCGAAGTATGGACACCTGAAGATGTAATACTGAATGATAAAATTTTAAAAGAGGCTGCAGCAAAGCTTAAAAATTTTGATTGGTGGCCAAGTACACCAGGTTATAGTTACAATGCAATGATAGCGCCATTAACTAAATTTAAAGTTGCTGGTGTCATCTGGTACCAGGGAGAAAGCAATACCGAAACTGCAGCAACCTACCAGCAATTATTTACTGCAATGATAAGTGCCTGGCGAAAAAAATGGGATAATGATTTTCCGTTTTACTTTGTACAAATAGCGCCGTATAGTTATGGTAATAATAATATTTGTGCTTTGCTTAGAGAGGCGCAAACAAAAAGCACAGCTCTTGCAAAAACCGGTATGGTAGTTACCAGCGATTTGGTAGATAACATTAATGACATTCATCCTAAACTAAAAAAGGAAGTTGGAGAGCGGCTGGCTAATTATGCTTTGGCAGATAATTATAGTAAAACAAATATTGCATTTAAAAGCCCGGTATATAAAACTATGCAGCTAGAAAAAAATAAAATCAGGATAAGTTTTTCAGATGCTGATAAGGGACTGATGCATAAAGGAACAACAGCAACCGGTTTTTTTATTGCCGGGGCAGATAAAAACTTTCTTCCGGCAATGGTAAAAACTGAAGGTAATACTGTAGTTGTTTTTAATAAAGATATTAAAGCACCGGTTGCTGTACGTTTTGGTTTTAGTAACACGGCCATGCCAAATTTATTTAGTACAACTGGTTTGCCGGTTAATTTATTCCGGACAGATGATTGGGAAGTGGATACCAACCCCATAAAAAAATAATTACCAGCATATAAAATTTATGCGTTTAGTTTAAATAAATGAACGGATGCCTTCGGCATTATATTCCTGCCTGAATTCTTTTGGAGTGCAGTCTTTTTTCTTTTTAAAAATTCTGTTGAAGTTGGATATATTATTAAAGCCACACCTGAATGCAATTTCATTAATGCCATGTGTGGTGTCAATCAGCATACGGGATGCATTGCCCAGTCGTATTTCATTTAAGGTATCAATAAATGTTTTGCCGGTTCTGGCTTTAAAAAAACGGCTGAAAGCAACTTCACTCATAGATGCCAATTGTGCGGCTTCTGCCAGCGTAACATTTTTATCAAAGCTTGAATTGAGGAAATGCATGATTTTTTCCACACGCCTGCTGTTATAATTAATTGTTTCTGCATTTTTAAAAGAAAGATCCGAAAGGGTTTTCATGTTTCTTGATGATGATAAGTCATGCAGTATTGAAATAAGTTCCAGTACAGAATCAAACCCATGCTTTTTGGTAAGGTTAAATAACCTTGGCCTTAATGTTTTAATGGTTTCTTTTGAAAAAGAAATGCCCCGTAAAGATTTTTCAAACATGGTTCTTATCAGGTTCATCTGGTTGCGCTGCAGAAATTTTTCGTCAAACAGGTCTCTGTGAAATTGTATGGTAATTTCTGTAAACTCCTTGCTTTGGCATTTATGGTTAAACCAGCCATGTTGTAAATTAGGACCTATCAGCACCAGTTCCAGATCGTCTATTTCATCAATATGGTCGCCAATCATTCGTTTAATACCTTTGGCATTATCAATAAAGTTCAGTTCAAACTCCTCATGATAGTGTAGTGGAAAGTTAAATTCTGACTTTACACGATAAAACATCGTAAAGCAATCGCTTTGGGTAAGAGGGGTTATTTCCCTGAGTAATTTGATCTGCATAAAGGGGCTTTCGTTGTTGTACAAAACTTTCTGTAAAAGTTAATTGCCTGTACAAATGTATAAAAAAGAACAATACCCGATTAAAATAATACCAGTAACATAAAAAAGCTATAATGCAATGCAGGCAACGGTTTTGGGTATATTTTAAACCGAACCTGTAAGAGATTGACAAAAAAGTATAGTATATGGATAAAATAGTATGAAGCAGATGTCTGCATATCTTTTACATTTGTTAAAACAAACTTGCTTATATGAAATGTAAACTCTTGGTGTGCATTCTATCCTCCTGCATACTTGCTCTTTCAGCATTCTCTCAATCAAAAGAAATTACGGGAGTAGTTTCGGACAATACTGGCAGTCCGCTTGCAAGGGCTACGGTAAGCGTAAAAGGTGAAAAAACTACAGCACTAACCGATGCTAACGGGTTATTTAAAATTACTGTACAGTCTCCAGCAGCAATTTTAGTGATATCTTATGTAGGAGCAAATAGTATAGAGGTTTCCACCGCTGGTAAAACAAATATACTGGCTACTTTAATTGTTGATACTAAACTTGGCGAAGTAGTAGTAATTGGTTATGGTAAAACCAGGCGGGCAAATCTAACTTCTGCCCAAACCACCATTTCCTCCAAGGATATTGATAAAACATTAAACACCACAATCGAACAGGCAATACAGGGCCGGTCGGCAGGAGTTTATGTAACACAAAACTCTGGTCAGCCCGGAGGTGGAATGTCGGTAAATATAAGAGGCGTAAGTTCTATAAATGGAAGTACCGAACCTTTATATGTTGTGGATGGTGTGCAAATTCAGGGGCAGCCAGTTGCTTTTGGAGCACAAAGTTCTTCTAATCCGCTTGCAGGGCTTAACCCTGCCGATATTGATGATATCCAAATACTGCAGGGACCTTCTGCAACTGCAATTTATGGTTCAAGAGGTACTAATGGTGTGGTAATGATCACCACAAAAAGAGGTAAAACAGGAGATGCAAAAATTACTTATGGTTTGCAATACAGTATTCAAACAGCACCACCAAAGTTAGATGTAATGAATTTGCAGCAGTACGCACAAATGGTTAAAGCATTTCATGCAATACAAGGTGGTAACACGCCAATAGCGTTTTTAGATTCTTCTTTGCTTGGAGAAGGAACCGATTGGCAGGGTGAATTGTTTAAAGCAACGCCAATGAGCAAACACCAGGTAAGTATGAGTGGTGGAAATGATAAAACAACTTATTATTTCTCTGGCGAATTTTTAGATCAAAAAGGAGTAGCCATAGGCTCGGGGTTTAAAAGATATGGCTTTAGAATTAATTTAGATAATAAACCCAGGGAATGGGCAACCATAGGTTTGAATATAAGTGTTAATCAAACTAAAGAAAATTTAACCACCAGCCAGGAAAATGTTATTGCAAATGCGCTGCAATTAACACCACAAGTACCGGTAAAAAATCTTGACGGATCCTGGGGCGGTGGTGATTTAACAAATGGTGCTAATCAATTTGCACCCGTTAATCCAATTGCCATTGCAAATTTAAAAACCAACAACAATACAAGGAGGCAATTACTGGGCGGTATAAACTTAGGTATTAAAATTACAAAAGATTTAAACTTCAGAACTTCTGTTAATGCAAATGCAGGTTATTCCAATTCTACTTATTACCAACCTACTTATGCAATTGGATGGGCAATAAACCCTGTAGCTTCATTAGATAATGGTACTGGTAATAATACTTACTGGAACTGGAGCCAGCAGTTACAATATTACAAGCAATACAAAAAACACGGTATTGATGCGATGGTAACCCACGAGGCACAGGAATCTAACTGGAAAAATGTAAGTGCAAGAAGAACCGGGTTTCTTACCAATAATATTTTTGATCTTCAGGCTGGTGACCCACTTACATCTGCTACAGGTGGAGGATCGGGTACATGGGGCATGGAATCTTATTTAGGAAGGTTAAGTTACAATTTTGATAACCGCTATATTGTAGTAGGTACTGTAAGGCGGGATGGCTCTGCAAACTTTGGCCCCGAAAACAAATGGGGAACTTTCCCTTCTGTTTCGGCAGCATGGAGAGTTTCGCAGGAAAGCTTTTTTAAAGTACCATTCATCAGCGATTTAAAAGTACGTTTTGAAACCGGTACTACCGGTAACCAGGGCGGTGGCGGTATTTACTCTCCGCTTTCTACAGGTGCAACACCAAATGGTACAGGCTTCTTACCCTCTGTTTACAGTAACCCAACATTAAAATGGGAAGAAACAAAAACCAACAACTTTGGTATAAACCTTGGCTTTCTTAAAAACAGGATAACAATAGATTTTGATTACTATATCAAAAATACCGATAATCTTTTAATGACAAATCCATTGCCATGGTACATGGGTACAAATGGTACCGGAGCAGTAGGCGCACCTACCGTAAATTTAGGATCGCTGCAAAATAAAGGCTGGGGAGTTACTGTAAATACCACCAACATCAACAATAAAAATTTTAAATGGGAAAGCAGTTTAAATCTTTCAGCATTTAAAACCAAGATCACAAAATTCTATTCTGACCGTGCTTTTGTAGACCGTACATCATGGTGGTTAGATAACTGGACACAACGCAGTGCGGTTGGTATGGCACCATGGTTATTCAGAGGTTATATTGAAGAAGGATTATTTCAAACAATAGATGAAATAAATAAGAGTGCGGTACCTGTAGATAATGCAGGCCAGCGGCTTGCTATTAATCAGGCCAACGGCTTATGGGTGGGTGATGTTAAGTATAAAGATATCAGTGGCCCTGCAGGTGTACCCGATGGTATTATTGATACTTATGATGAAACATATATCGGTAACCCATGGCCTAAGTTATTTGGCGGCTTTACCAATACGTTTACTTATAAAGGATTTGATTTAAGTGTATTAATTACCGGCACTTTTGGCAATGATATTTACAATTATCTGACCAAAGTAAACACTAATGCAAATAATATTAACATCAGCAGAAATTTGCTGCTGCATGCAATGAACTATGCAAAACCCGGCGTTGATAAACAAGGCAACCCAATGTTGTTAAATCCTGGTACAGATGTACCAAGGCTTTCTTACGGGCCTAATGGTAATTACAACCGCCCTACAACAAGGTGGGTAGAGGATGGGTCATTTGTAAGACTTAAGAATATTTCTCTTTCTTATAACCTGCCATCAAAAATAATAGCCAGGCAAAAAGTTGTAAAAAGTATGCGGTTTACTTTTGGGGCACAAAATATTTTAACTATTACCGGCTATAAAGGATACGATCCTGAAGTAGGCTCTTATGTGGGCAGAGATGCAAGTGCAAATAACCAGGCTATTGGATTAGACTTTGGGCGCTACCCATTAACGCCCATTTATACATTTAATTTAGGTGTAAACTTTTAAACTGATTACAATGAAAAATATAAAACGTAAATATTATTTAACAGCAGCTTTTTTTACAATCATTGTAATGGTTGGGTGTAAAAAAGAGTTTTTGGTTAAACCTCCTGTTGACTCCATAGTAGATGCCAGCTTTTATCAGTCTGATGACCAGGTTTTAGCAGGCACTGCATTGCTTTACAGTAAGGTTTGGTTCGATTACAATGATAAATCATCTTATTACTTAGGGGATTTTAGAGGTGGCACAGCATACTCGG
>JAYVJU010000193.1:0-20756 GCA_043769035.1 Ferruginibacter sp. | reverse complement strand
TAGAGCAGCAGCAGCCGGTACAGCTTCAGTTTTTACAATTGGCTGTGTGTTGTTTTCAGCCTGCCATTTAGCATAAGCATCTCCATCTAAAACATCACCTGTAATTATGATGTTTTTAATTTCATCAACACCTGCAAATTTTACAGTTAAGGTTTTAGTAAAATGGCTGGCAGCAGCAGCATTATAGGTGGCGGTAATAGTACCAGTTTTGCCTGGTGCAATAGGCGATTTTGTATAATCACCAATGGTGCAGCCACAGGTAGGGTTTGCCTGTTCAATTATTAAAGGCTCCTTGCCAACATTGGTAACTACAAAAGTTGCAGTTGCAGGTACACCTTGCTTAATTTTACCAAGGTCGATGGTTTCGCTGGCTATTTTAGCAACATCAGCAACTGTTTTTTGTGCAAATAAGACTGCTGTAAACAATACTGCTGTAAGCGATAAGATTATTTTTTTCATTATTTTTTATTTTAAGTTGTTAATTAATTTTTTAAGTCGCCCAGGCTTTTATTTTCTGGTGCCGATGCTGCTGGTGTTTTCCAAACCTCGCCTTTAATAAAAAACTGTTTGGTTTCAGCTCCATTATAAGTAATAGTTACGGGCTTGGTAAAAACCCCTTCGGTGGCGGCATTATAGCCTACAGTTATTTTAGCAGTTCCGCCCGGGGCAATGGCCTTATCCTTGTCCCACTCGGGGGTGGTGCAACCGCAACTTGCCTGCACATTGATAATTCTAAGCGAATCTTTACCCTTGTTCATGAGTTCAAAAACATGGGTTACGGGTTTACCCTGTGGTATTTTACCAAAGTCAAACTCTGCCTCCTTTAAAACCAGGGTTTCAACAGCAGGTGCAACAACGGCAGCAACAGGCTTTATTTCTACAGCTTTCGCCTCGGGGTTTTTGCTGCTGATAACCGGCATTGGTGCTTGCTGGGCATTTACGGCTACAACCAGAAACGCTACTGGTAGAAATGCAATTATTTTTTTCATAATGGTTTATATTAAATTCTGTTTCAAAGATACTAAAACGGATAATTCTGCTGTAAATTGTTAACCTGTTAGCAGATTATTAACAAAGCTGCATTAATAATTTATATTTTTGCCTTATCATATACCAGCCATATGCATACAACCACCACTAACGAAATTGCCTTAGATGAAAAGCTTAGTTTCGAAAACTTTCGCAACGAGGTATTGAAGGATTACAGGTTTGCCTGTGTAAGCAGGGAAATAAGTTTGATGGGGCGTAAAGAGGTACTTACCGGCAAAGCAAAATTTGGCATTTTTGGCGATGGTAAAGAAGTGGCGCAGGTGGCAGCAGCTAAGTTTTTTAAACCAGGCGATTTCAGGTCGGGTTATTACCGTGATCAGACTTTTATGCTGGCCAGTGGTATTTGTACGGTGGAACAGTATTTTGCACAATTATATTCCGATCCTAATAAAGAAAATGACCCGTTTAGCGCAGGCAGGCAAATGAATGCACATTTCGTTACTAAAAATGTTGATGAGAATGGCGAGTGGTTAGATCTGGCAAACCAAAAAAATACCAGCAGCGATATGGCGCCAACAGCCAGCCAGATGCCCAGGGCATTAGGGCTTGCTTTGGCTTCTAAATTATTCAGAAGCGTAGATGCATTGAAAGAGTTTAAAAACCTTAGTAATAACGGAAACGAAATCTGCTTTTGTACTATAGGAGATGCATCAACAAGCGAAGGCCATTTTT
This sequence comes from Ferruginibacter sp., assembly GCA_043769035.1. GTDB lineage: Bacteria > Bacteroidota > Bacteroidia > Chitinophagales > Chitinophagaceae > Ferruginibacter. Next base: position 19,034 of record JAYVJU010000193.1, on the reverse strand, counting down.
GGGAAACGGTTAATGCAGCAGGTGTTTTGCAGGTGCCATTAGCGGTTTTTGTTTGGGATGATGGTTACGGCATTTCTGTTCCTAAAAAATATCAAACTACAAAAGGTTCAATTTCCGAGGCACTGTCGGGAATGCAAAAAGCACCCGGTACCAATGGTATTGATATTTATAAAGTTAAAGGCTGGGATTATGCCGGCATGTGCGAAGTATTTGAACCGGCACTGCAAAAAATACGGGATACTCATACCCCGGCTTTATTTCATGTAGAAGAAATTACACAACCGCAGGGGCATTCTACATCCGGCAGCCATGAGCGCTACAAAAGTTCTGAACGGCTTACCTGGGAAAAAGAGTGGGATTGTATCAGGCAGATGAAAGAGTGGATAATTGAAAATACTTTAGCAACTGCAGAAGAAATTAATACAATAGAAGATGAAGCGAAAGAACATGTAAAATCCGGAAAGCAAAAAGCATGGGAAAAATATATTTCACCAATAAATGAACAGAAGAATAAAACGATAGCGCTGGTTAATGAAACGGGTGCAGTTGATCCTGAAATAAAAGAGATCATTAACGAACTCAATCTTAACAGGGAACCCATGCGGAGAGATGTACTAAAGGCGCTCTCTAAATCACTGGATATTATTGGCGAAAATACAGGGGCTTCAATAAGAAATTATTATGAGGAATTGAAAGTGCTTAATGCAGGCTTGTACAATACCTACCTGTATAATGAAGGCCCAAAATCTGCTTTAAACGTAAGCGAAATAAAACCTTATTACGAGCCTGATTCAAAAACTGTAAACGGTTACGAAGTACTGAATAAATATTTTGATGAGCTGTTTGAAACAAACAAAAAGGTTATTGCCTTTGGTGAAGACCTTGGATTTATCGGAGATGTAAACCAGGGCTTCAGCGGTTTGCAGTTAAAATATGGTGAGGGCAGGATTTTTGATACAGCAATAAGAGAATTGACAATTATGGGTCAGGGTATTGGTATGGCGCTAAGAGGCCTGCGGCCAATAGCAGAAATACAATACCTCGATTATTTATTGTATGGCTTACAGCCATTGAGCGACGATTTAAGTACTACTCATTTTAGAACGGTGGGGCAGCAAAGTTGCCCTTTGATTGTGCGTACAAGGGGTCACCGGTTAGAAGGTATCTGGCATAGTGGTTCTCCCATGGGCATGATCATTAATTCGCTACGTGGTATGTATGTTTGTGTGCCCCGTAATATGGTACAGGCTGTAGGTATGTATAATACTTTATTGCAGGGTAACGATCCGGGGCTGGTTATCGAATGTTTAAACGGTTACCGGCTTAAAGAAAAACTACCTGCTAACCTGCTGGCCTATGCAGTGCCGTTAGGTGTTCCGGAAATTATTCGTGAAGGAACAGATATAACAGTAGTTAGCTACGGCTCCACCTTACGTATTGTGCAGGATGCGGCAGAGCGGCTGGATAAATTACAGATCAGCTGCGAAGTGATAGATGTACAGACCTTGCTGCCTTTTGATATTCATCATGCAATTGTTGCTTCTCTTAAAAAAACAAACCGTATTGTATTTGTTGACGAAGATGTACCGGGTGGTGCGGCAGCCTATATGTTTAACAAAGTAATGGAAGAGCAGGGTGGTTATAAATATTTAGATGTATCGCCAAGAACCATTACAGCAAAAGCCCATAGGCCCTCTTATGGCAGTGATGGCGATTATTTCAGCAAGCCTAATGCAGAAGATGTAGTAAGTGTGATAAAGCAAATGATGGGGGAGTAATTTTATACTACAAAATATGTACCCATGAGATTACAGGTTTCCTTATTTACAATTATCAGTTTATTTGTTTCACTAAATATTTTTTCTCAAATAGGTGGTGGCATCAAAACAAAAGAAGGCTATTTTCTTGGAAGTAGAAATGTTTTAATTGCTAACTGTTTAAGATCGATGAGTGCTGATGAAAGTAATTCAACCGCCAATAATATATGCAGGTGCAGGGTTGAATTGCTTGATGGCCGTTATTCCTCCAGGCAAATTATCAAATATCAAAAGCAATTTAAAGACTCAGGTATTAATATTCTTATAGCACAAGACACGATGTTAAAGCGTGAAGTAGAAAACTGCCTTAATAAAGAAAGTTATTCTTCTTTTCTTAAACTTCCTTCTGCTGCAAGGCGTTTCAGGGATTCTTGTCAGGCTTCATTTAAAAGAACGCTTGAAGAAAAATATAATGATGCAAACGTAGAAAAATACTGTGCTTGTGCTGTTGATGTACTTAAAGAAAAAAGACTCACAGAAAAGGAATTTGATAATTTATTTGATGTCAACTCTTTATTATACAATGAAGTAAATTATTATTGTGGCAGTCCCGTTGTTTCAACTACTTCCAGTAAATGGAATTTGGGAAACGTAAACGATATACAAGGTCCCTTGGCCGATACTATAAAAATGATTGCTGTTGATGGTATGCAAAAATTAAAAATCAGGATTGGGGGTATTACGAAAGTGGCTATGCTTGATTGTGGTGCGACAGATATTCTGATCTCTGCTGAGCTTATGAGCCAATTACTTTTAGATTCTAAGATAGCAGAGGATATAAAATTTATTGACATAGGGAAGTATGAACTTGCAAATGGCAGTACAATAGAATGTAAGCGTTATATATTAAGTAAGCTGTATGTTGGTAAATTTGTGTTAAGCAATATTATTTTGGCAGCAACGGAAAAACCTGTGACCATTCTTATTGGCAGAACTGTTCTTAACAAATTCAGGAAGTGGAATGTTGATAATGAAAAAAACATCTTAATACTGGAAAAATAGTCACTGATTAATGAAACTCACACTTTATCAAATAGACGCCTTTACCAATAAACTTTTTGGTGGCAACCCTGCCGCAGTTATTCCGTTAACAGAATGGCTTGATGAAGTATTAATGCAGCAAATAGCCCTGGAAAATAATTTAAGCGAAACCGTGTTTATTATTCCTGCTGCAAAAAGCGAAGCCGATTATGAAATAAGATGGTTTACACCCGAAGTGGAAATAAATTTATGCGGCCATGCTACTTTAGCAAGTGCTTATGTATTGTTTGAAATATTAGATTTTAAAAAAGAAGAATTGATATTTAGCTCCAAAAGCGGGTTGCTAAAAGTTTGCAAAGAGGTTCAAAGTCCCCCTTTAGGGGGATTTAGGGGGCGAATGGATTTCCCCAGCTGGAAACCCGAACGCTTTACCGACTACCCAAATGAATTATCACAAATATTAGGTGGTGTGGAAATTGTTGGGGTATATAAACACCGTGATATTCTGGTAAAGCTTGCTGACGAAGATGCCGTAAAAAACTGTACCCCTGATTTTTCGTTAATGAAAAAGCATATTGACAAAATGATCATTACTGCACCGGGAAAAACGGTTGATTTTGTATCCCGGTTTTTTGCACCCGGTGCCGGTATAGATGAAGACCCTGTAACCGGGTCTGCCCATTCGCAACTTATCCCTTTCTGGAGTGAGAAGCTGAATAAAAATAAAATGCATGCTTTACAACTAAGCAAACGTGGCGGCGAAATATGGTGTGAACAATTGAATGCAGAAAGAGTAACTATGGCAGGTAATGCTGTTTTTTATATGAAAGGTGAAATATCCCTTAAACATTAACCACCTGTAACATTTGATCTGCTATTGAAAAAACATTCAAGTATTTTGCGACGGTAATTAGATAGCTGTGTCGTCTAATTGCCGCAAGTATAAATATTCTGTATGTTACCCAAACTAATGCCCGTTTTATTGTTTTCCTGCACAAGCTTTTTTTGTACTACCAATTGTATAGCACAGGAGAAAATTTACTTTGAGCCAAAGTTTACTGGCGGCGGCAAGCAATCAGATTTTGTTACCTGTAATGGGGTTGTTGTTTTTGAAACGACATCCGAAAGCAAGTTCGACAAATACAGCCGCATTATACCCACCAAAAACTTCTTTGTAGTATGCGATTACAGTGCAAAAAAAATATTGGTTTTTGATAAAACTGGCCGCTTTATAAAAAAATTTGGTAACAAACTGGATTTTGGCCGGCTTACTTATAACGCAGAAAAAGACGGGCTTGAAATGGTAAGCCAGAATAAAACGTACCGCCTAACAAATAAAGACAATGCCCAAATACTCGAGGATTATCAGAATCCTAAAAACCTGAAATACTACCGGAAATATTTTATTGACCTTACAGATACGCTCAATTTTTCTGTGCATAAACAAAAAATTGTTCATAAAGATATACTCAATCCAGTGCCATATATTGACGGGATGCATTTTGTTAACCAGATGACGGTGGATCACAATTTTGCAAAAACAGAAGATTATGAACTGAAGATATACCGGGGCGATTCATTGCTGAAGCAGTATTTTGTTTACGATAAGAAAAAAGACAGCCGGTATATTTTTGAAAGAGCCAGTGTTTTTATTACTGCTTCGGCAAAGGCTGATGAAAGATGGATAACGCATCCTTACGATTATACCATTTATGCTTTGCAAAAAGACAGTTTATATAAAGTTTTCAATTTTGTATTGCCACTGGACAGAGCTATTCCTGCTGATTTTTTTGCAAGAGAATTTCAGAATAAAACAGAGAAAGATAATTACCTGCGGCAGAACCGGAAACTGGTGAAGCAGTTTTATGTGTACAATCTTTCGGGCCGGTATATAAATTTCACGATGCAAAGTATGCAGTTTGAGCAGCAGCAATTTATATACGATACAAAGACTAAAGTATTTTATAACTACGACAAAATAAATGCCGACAGCCTCACTTATTATTTACCGGTATGCAAAAACCTGGCTTTTAATGACGGGGGATTTATTTACGCCAGGATATTTGCTGAAGATGCTTTAAAAATATTTGATGATCACAAAAAAGATAATGTAAAGTATCCGCCTTTACTGGAAGCATACTTTAAAACAGCCACAGCCAATAGTAACCCGGTACTTATCAATTATAATTATAGAAACTAATTAATGAAATACATTACCCTAACACTGTTTATTCTTCTTTCAATTTGTACAAGTGTGCTGGCGCAGTCAGGCACAGGACGTATATCGGGCAGTATAAAAGATACTGTTACCGGTACTACGATGGAATCGGCTACGGTTATTGTTTATAAGCCCGACTCTACAGTTGTACAATTTAAAATAACTGATAAGAATGGCCGCTACGAAATCACCGGTCTGCCGATGCAGGGAAAATATGTGCTGGCAGTATCCTTTGCAGGATATAAAGATTACCGGCTGCCGTTTACAATGGATGTGCCAGCAAAAAAAATGGACACGGTTTTTTTGCAGATGAAAACTAGTGATGAAGTGATAGTAACCTCAATTGCCCCTATTCGTATGAATGGTGATACGCTTGAGATAAATCCGGCAGCATTTAAAATGGCCAACGATGCAGTGGCAGAAGACCTGTTGAATAAAGTACCCGGTATTGTAATCTGGGCCGATGGTTCTATAACAATGAATGGAAAAACAATTCCAAAAGTGTTGGTGGATGGTAAACCGTTTTTAGGCAACAGTGATCATCGCATTGCTACACAAAACCTGCCTAAAAATATCATCGACAAAATTCAGGTGTATAATGAAGTGGACATGAACAGCGAAGCCAGTCGGTCCCAGATAACTGATGCGAATGCGCCAAAAGATTCGCTGCTTACAATGGATATTAAATTAAAGGCAGATAAAAAGAATGGCTATTTTGGAAAGTATGGTGCAGGATATGGAACCGATAAAAGATATACAGGAGATGCTGCACTGCAATTTTTTAATAAACAATCCACATTGGCTATTGGTGGCGGTGCCAACAATATTAATGCAGAAATTGCAGGGTTGAATGATGTACAACGGGAAGGTACTTTTAGGAATAACTTTGCCACCTTCCGCAGCCGCAGCAATTTTGGCCGCAATGGTATTAACAGGGTAGTATCACCTGGTATTCAGTTCACACATTCTTTTTCGCCAAACGAAAATGAGCGCCGGGCCAACAGAATAACTGGTGGCTACGATTATGATAATAATCTGGGTAATGCCATTACTCAAACCTACCAGGAGCGATACCTGAAAGATGGTGACCAGATCATCAATTCATTTTCTGAAAATAATAACCAAAGCCAGCAACATGCAGTTCGTTTAAATTATATCAAAAGCTTAGACTACAATAAACGTTTTAGCATTAATGCAACGGGCAGAACTGGTAATTCTTTTTCTGAAAATACCAGCGGGTCTGTTATTAACACAAGGGATGGTATTGCTGTAAGCGACCGCAACGGCAACTCACAAACCAATGCAGACTCTAAATCGTTTAATACATCTGTAAACTATACTAATTTCGATTCGGAGAATCCGCTGAAAGTCTTTGATGCCAACGCCTCTTTTTCCCGTAGCGAAAATACATCTGACAGAAATGAAAGTACGGTGTATAATTTTTATAATTCTCTCGGCACACAAAACACAGTAATTAAACGGCATTCCGTTAAACAAACAGGCAATACCAGTTTTAACAGTACGCTCAATTATAATGGACTAAAGCGGTTACTGCTGGGCAGGTTCAATTTTTTTGGTATAGATATTTCCACCAGCCATAATATTACTTACCAGAAGAATGAAGATGATAATAAAGTATTCGATGTAGATATCAGTCAAAAAGAAAACAGTAACAAGTATCTAACCTATAATGAAACTGCATCAACATTTCAATACGTGCCATCACTGGCATTAAATAAAAATATTAATAAATGGTCGTCCCGTAAATCAAGTTATTATGGTTTACGCACTTCTGTAAACAAGCAGTTTATACAGGAAGAAAATATTTCTTCCCGTTTAAACAGAAATATTAACCGGTCATTTTCATTTTTTCGTTTAAATGCAGGAGCCAATTATTCACACCAGGTAACAGATGGCTACCGCTTAAGTGGTAACCTGAATTATGGAAATGGTTATGGTTATCCATCCATTAATCAAATAGCCCCGGTGGTTGATAGTATAAATTTATACTCACTATATAAAGGAGGACTTAACCTGGTTAACAGCAAAAACCATAACCTTAGTGCCGGCCTCAATTTTTCAACTATCAGCCCTAAAAAACCTTCGCAGTTTTCTGCTGGTATAAACGCATCATTCAATAATGTTTTAAAACCTTATGCCGATAGTACAGTTAACCTGCGTGATACCACCAAAGATAGAAATGGGCTCGACTCTGCATATTTAAACGGTAAACAGGTAAGATATACCATCAATGGTAACAAGCGGTATAATTCTTACATAGGGTATAATGCATCTTTCAGCAGAAAAATAAAAGGCAACCAGGTACAGGTACAATATAACGGGAGCATCAATATGGGAATGTCGCCAAGTTATATAGATAACATATACACCGTTATTAATACTACCGGTTTTACACAGAGCCTGCGTTTTAATTACTATTATAAAACTATTTTAATTACAGGAGTAGGTGCCAACACCGGTGTAAACAACAGCAGGCAAACCGGGTATAGAAACAGTAAGTTCAATACCCGGACTTTCTCCGGCGAATTTAATGTTACAGTAAACGTAAATAAAGACGCCAGCATTTCCAGCAATCTTACCTATTCAAAAAATAACGGTATTGTAAAACCCATAACCATCTGGAATGGCAATGCCTCGTACCGGTTTTTAAAAAGCAAACAGGCCGAAGTGAAATTTACCGCAACAGATATTTTAAAACAATTCAGAAATATCAGTTACTATGCCAATCCCGATGGCGTAACCAGTAGTGTAAGCAATGGGCTGCAACAGTATTTTATGATAACATTTTCTTACTTTCCAAGAAAGTTTGGGGGAGGCGGTGGAAATGGAAGAGCTGAACGCAATAATGTGAGGCCTGGTGCTGGTCAACCAAATAATCTGCCGCAGGGTAGCAGGACTATCAGAAGAGGATAGTACACAAAGAATTAAAATTGTAAAAGCAGGGATGCATTATTTGTACTCATACTCAACAGTACCCAGCAAACGTCCTTCTTTTGAGTAGCATCTTTCGTTCCTGCGCAGGCCATCTTCATAGTTATACCGCCATGTAAAAAAGTAGGCACCTTCCTTTTCTGATGTCATCATTTTGGTAACCTGGCCTTCGGCATTGTATTCGAAAGTAAATTCAGAGAAAAGGCTCTTCTGAAGATTATAGCTGTGAACAACATCAGTGAGCCGGTTCTTCCCATCGTAATAATAATAATACAATTCACCTGTTTTTGCATTCTTTTCTATAATGATATTGCCGGCTTCATCAGCTTCAAAAATATACAGGGTACTGTCCAGGTTATTTTTAACAAGCCTCATTTGCTGCAGGATACCGGCGCTGTTATATTGATACAGGTGTTGCTCATTGGAAAAACCTGCATCAGCATCAGAAAAATGCTTGGAAGAAATGATGGAGACGAGTCTTCCTGCACCATCATAGCGGTAATCAATGGTAGTGGCGCCTGCTTCAGATGAATCAATGGTTTTTTGCAACAGCCCTGCTTTGTCAAAATAAGAAATGAAAGTGTTGGGATAAGATTCATTTGTTGCGGTATAGATCTCCACTTCTGTAAAATCCCTGTTTATTTTTTTCTGGCAGGTAAAGCCTTCACTTGCCGCACCGTTTGATTCCAGCGACAAGACCTTAACCCCTTTTATCTTTTTTTCTTTTAGCATAGCTAACTCGGCCAGCACAGCCTTGTTATTAACGATATCATTATAATAATACTGGGCTTTTAAACCCACTGATGCTGCTACAATTAATACTGTTACAAAAACTCTTTTTATCATAGGTAATTTATTTCCTGTCAAAAGTAAACTTTCTTTTATTAACTTATATGATACCACACCTGCACATACAGTTAAACTTTATTATTTTTAACAAAATTATTGAGCTTGAGCCATCTTAAAGAACGAAAAGAAAAGAATTGCCTTAACTGCAATGCACAGGTTTACGGCAAGTATTGCCATATTTGTGGCCAGGAAAATATTGAAACAAAAGAGTCGGCCTGGCATCTTATAACTCACTTCTTTCAGGATATTACCCATTTTGATGGTAAGTTTTTCAGCTCATTAAAATGGCTGATATTTAAACCCGGCTTTTTAAGCAGGGAGTATATGGTTGGGCGAAGGGCCAGCTATTTAAACCCTGTTCGGTTTTATGTATTTTCATCAGCATTGTTTTTTTTAATTTTCTTTTCGCTGTATCATTTTGATGCCGAAAAAAATATTGTAACAACGGTAAACAAAGTGCCTGTAGCCGAAATTGTAAAAATGGATTCGTTGCAGTATAAGAAATTTATTGACACTATTGTAAATAATAACGCTGAGATGAAGTTTGCCTATGATAAAATACGTTATATACAGTGGTTAGACAGCCAGGCAGTAAAAAAAGGCACCTTTAATTTTACCCCGGCAAAATATACTTCCCGTGCACAATACGACAGTGCATTGGCAAACGGTAAAAACCATAACTGGATTGAGCGGCAATTGGTGTACAAGCAACTGGCAATAAATGAAAAGTATAAAGGTAATCCTAAAGGTGCGCTGGCTGCATTAATAAATATCCTGCTGCATTCCATTCCACAGATCTTATTTATTTCATTACCGCTTTTTGCATTATTACTTAAACTTTTATATTCAAGGCATAAGCAATACTATTATGTAAATCATGCCATTTTTACCATTCATCTTTTTGTATTTGTATTTATTGCCCTGCTTTTTATTTTCGGGATAAATAAAATTCAGGCGGCTACGGGTTTCGGCTGGCTGGGGTATTTATCGGGTATAATGATCTTTTACATATTTTTTTACAGCTATAAGGCCATGCGTAATTTTTATCAGCAACGAAGAGCAAAAACGATCACTAAATTTTTACTCCTTCATTTTGCAAATCTTTTTATCGTTATTCTTCTTTTTACATTATTCAGTTTTTTATCGCTCTTTAAAATATAACAGTACATGAACACACCTGGCGAAGCATTTTTACGGTTGGTAAAAATAATGGATGACCTGAGGGAGAAATGCCCATGGGATAAAAAACAAACCATTGCCACTTTACGGCAACTGACTATTGAAGAAACCTATGAACTGGCAGACGCCATTTCTGAAAATGATTTTAAAAGCATTAAGGAAGAGTTAGGCGACCTTTTGCTGCACATTGTTTTTTATGCAAAAATAGGAACAGAGCAAAATGAGTTCACCCTTGATGAAGTAATTAACGGCATCTGCGAAAAACTTATTCACCGCCATCCGCATATTTATGGCGATGTAAAAGTGAACGATGAGGAAGATGTGAAACGAAACTGGGAAAAATTAAAATTAAAGGAAGGCAAAACTTCTGTTTTAAGTGGTGTGCCAAAATCGCTGCCCAGTATGGTAAAGGCCATGCGCCTGCAGGAAAAAGCTAAACAGGTGGGTTTTGAATGGGATACCAAAGAACAGGTTTGGGAAAAAGTGGAAGAAGAAAATAGAGAACTGCTGGAAGCGGTACAGTCGGGGGATGTGAACAAAATGGAAGACGAATTAGGTGATGTTTTCTTCTCTTTGGTAAACTTTGCAAGGTTTTTGCAGGTAGATGCTGAAAATGCATTGGAACGCACCAATAAAAAATTCATCAGCCGGTTCACTAAAATGGAAACTGAAGCGTTAAAGGAGGGTAAACAGTTACATGATATGAGCCTGGAAGAAATGGATGCCATCTGGAACCGAATAAAACATATAACCACATAATTCCTTAATTGCAAAACAAAGCCACTTTTTTACGGTCTCTATACAAAAACAGTTACCTGTTGGTAATTGCAGCCTGGCTTATAACTTTTTCTTTTATTATAGATAATTACTGGGCCGATAACTCCTCTGTTAATTCGGTACAGAAAAAAATTGAGGGGCATATTCACCGGCAGGAAAAAGATTTTAACCGCTTGGTCAGCGATACTGCTTTTTTAAATAAGCTTTCCGGAAAAACTTATGATGATTTGGGATTAAATGTACTTACACAAAAAAAATATTTTTTCTACCTCTATCACTTTAATGAGTTTGGTGAGCATGTTGCAGATTTTTGGAGTACACAGGCCGTACTGCCATCGGATATAATATTACAAAGTACCGCCAGCGCCGGTTTTATACAATTGCAAAACGGCTTTTATGTATGGCGTAAAGCTAATGCAGCCAGCGGGGTTGCGGTTGCGCTTATACCGGTTAAATGGAGTTATGTAATTACCAACGAATACCTTAAAAATACTTTTGTAGTTGGCGAAGAGATTGAAACTAATTATGACATTTCCCTGGAATCGGGTACGGCAACTGTAAAAAATGTAAACGGCAATTTATTATTTTACCTGTTTAAAAAGGCAGGTACTATTGTGCCTAAAAATAATATTGTTTCAGTCTGTCTTCGTGTTTTAGCCAGCCTGTTTATTTTATTATTTATACACCTGTGTGCAGTGTTTATTGCAATGCATAAACGTTTGTGGAAGGCAGTTGCATTTTTATTGCTTGTTGTACTGGGCCTGCGTATTGTCAGTTATTATTTCCCCATTCCATTAAATTTCCGGCAATTTGATTTGTTTGATCCTTCGGTATATGGGTCTAATGTTGTGCTGCGGTCTTTAGGCGATTTATTGATAAATGCAGTTTTGTTTGTGTGGGTGATATTGTTTGTACGCCACCAGTTGCAGGAGAAGAAATATATAATGACACCAAGGCTTCAAATGTTAAAATGGTTTTGGTTAACACTTGTTGTTTTAGTATTTATTGCAGCCACTTTTGTTTGCGGCCATATTTTACAAAGCATGGTGGCCGATTCTCAAATTTCGTTTGATGTTATTAATTTTTTTACATTAAATAGTTACAGTATTATTGGTTTTGTGGTATTGTGCTGCATTGCCATCAGTTATTTTTTATTGGGACAAATTCTGTTGTATCTGCTTAAGCCTATGTTTCCTAAAAACTTTACAGCATTGTATATAGCTGTTGCTATTGCAGGGCTTATATTTTTAACCATTGGGTTTAATGTTGCCATTGTAACTTTCGAATTGTATTTACTGGTATGGCTGTTGATATTTTTAGTGCTGCTCAGCAGTAATTATCTTGTTTTATTAACCTCACGTATATCTTCATCCCGTTTAGTTTTCTGGCTGTTCTTTTTTTCACTGTCTATTACCATGGTTATTGTGCATGAAAATAATATAAAGGAACTCCGGAACCGGAAGCATTATGCCGAAACACTTTCCTCAAAAGCAGATCCATCAAGCGAAACGCTGATGAACACCCTGCTTACCGATTTCAGGAACGAAACGCTGGCACCAAATTTCGACAAGCTACAGTATGATTCCACCAACCAGTTGTTTAAAGACAGTTTGGTAAACAGTAATTTTTCGGGCTATACCAATAAATATGAAACAAAAATTTATTCATTTGATGCAAAAGAAAATCCACTGCATAATAAAGATTCAACAGGTTTTAACGAGTTGAATACTATTTTAAATACACAAGGCCGGCCAACCGGTATTGCTGATCTTTATTATTATGATGAATCGTACGACAGGTACAGCTATATCAGCAGAAAAAATGTTATTGATACGTCAGGCAAATTACTGGGCTATGTATTTATTTTAGCCCGTTCTAAAAAATACAAAACTGATGCCTTGTATCCGGAATTATTTTCCCGGGGGAATGAGTATGCTATCGAAAATTCATCAGTATATGCTTTTGCAGTGTATAACGATCTGCAACTGATAAGCAATCATAACGACTATGCTTTTGCTACCAGGCTTACAAAACAGGAACTGCCAAAAGAAGAATTTAAATTACAGAATAAGAATGGGTTTGATGAATTATGGTATAAAGCGGGGCCGGGTAATGTAGTTATTATTGCAAAAAAAGATAATTTTTTTATAGAGTCTATTACCTTGTTTTCTTATTTATTCTGCGCCTTTTTATTAGTTACCGGTGTGTTTTGGATAATAAATATTTTTGTACGGTCCAGATTAAATAAAAGACAACTGAGAAGTTACTTTCAACTTAGTATCCGTAACCAGATACATGGAACTGTTATATTTATCAGTATTCTTTCTTTTGTGGTAATTGGTGTTGCTACTATTTTATTTTTTATACGACGGTATGAGAATAATAACCGTGAACGCCTTAGCCGTACCATTCATGTAATGGAAAATGAAGTACGTAACTCGCTGTCAGATTTATCTGTTTTTGATGATGTAATAAAAATTTATGATGAAGGGTTTAAAGAACAACTGGAAGCTACCATTATAAAAATTTCGGAGATACATGCTGCCGATATTAACCTTTACGACCTTGAAGGTAATCTTAAAGTATCATCGTTGCCATTGCCTTATAATAAAGGTATAGTAAGTACAAAGATGGACCCATGGGCCTACTATCACATGAACAGGAAAAAGGAAGTGCAGTATTTTAAAGAAGAGCAGATAGGCTCACTGAAATTTGTAAGTAATTATGTGCCTGTAATTGATGAAGCAGGAAGAGAATATGCTTATCTCAATATTCCTTATTTCACATCGCAAAGCAAATTAAAACTGGAGATAGCCAATTTTTTGGTAACGATCATTAACCTTAATGCTTTCATTTTTTTAATTGCAGGTATTGTTGCGCTGTTCATCACCAACCGCATTACCCGTTCTTTTTCTTTTATCAGCGATAAAATGAAAGAAGTAAATCTGGGCAGTAAGAATGAAGCCATTGACTGGAAACGTGATGATGAAATTGGCGAACTGGTTAAAGAATATAATAAGATGGTGGGCAAGCTGGATGATAGTGCCACAGCCTTGGCAAAAAGTGAAAGGGAAGGAGCATGGCGTGAAATGGCCAGGCAGGTGGCGCATGAAATAAAAAATCCATTAACACCAATGAAGCTGAGCTTGCAATACCTGCAAAAAGCTATTAGTAACGATGCTGGTAATGTAAAAGAATTAACAGCTAATGTGGCGCAAACATTGGTAGAGCAGATCAATCACCTTAACCAGATAGCAGGGGAGTTCAGCCAGTTTGCAAATATTGGTAATCCACGCCACGAAGTATTTGACCTGCATGAAATATTATATTTGCTGATACAATTGTATAGTGCAGATAGCAGGGTTCAGTTAGACTGTACACCTTTACCACGTTCGGTTTTAATTGATGCCGACAGAACGCATATTAACCGGCTGTTTACTAATCTTATTCAAAATGCCATACAGGCAGTGCCGGAAAACAGGATTGCACAAATATCAATTGAAGAAGAGCTGCGGAATAATAAAATACTGGTGAAGGTAACTGATAACGGCATGGGTATTCCTGAAGAAATGCGTTCCAAAATATTCACCCCTAATTTTACTACCAAAACCTCTGGCACCGGCCTGGGTCTGGCCATGTGCAAAGGAATTGTAGAACAGGCTAAAGGTGAAATATGGTTTGAAACAAAAGCCGGAGAAGGCTCTACCTTTTTTGTAGAGTTGCCGCTTGCTAAAGAAAGTTGATTTTTTATGGCGGCCGTAAAAGGAGTATAGAAGAATGATACTTTATCATGTCAATTGATAATTAATTTAACCTATTCTTAAACTTTACGGTCTTAATTTTGACATCTAATAACAAACAAAAAATCTTCCATGAAAAAAATTTATATCTGCCTCGTTGTTGCTTCTTCTTTTTTCTTGCATACCAATGCACAAGGGCTTAAAGGATTACTGGATAAAGTAGTTAAAAAAGATTCTACAGGTAAAACGGTATTGAATAAAACTGTAGCAGGTAAAGATTTAAGTAACGATGATATTATAAGCGGATTAAAAGAAGCCTTACGTGTGGGTACCGACAGCAGTAGTAAAAAATTAGGTAAACTGGATGGCTATTTTGCAGATGCTGCTATAAAAATACTAATGCCTGCCGAAGCACAGAAAGTTGAAAAAACATTACGTGGCCTTGGTATGGGCAGCATGGTGGATAAAGCCATACTATCTATGAACAGGGGAGCAGAAGATGCGGCAAAAGGAGTAGGTAATATTTTCTGGAATTCGATTAAACAAATGAATGTTACAGATGGGCTACAAATTTTGCGGGGCAGCGATACTGCAGCCACTTCCTATTTAAAAAAGACAACCACTGCAGAACTGGTTACAAAATTCCGCCCGGTAATTGATAGCTCACTGGCAAAATTTGATGCCACCAAACACTGGAACGACGTATTCAGTGCCTACAATAAAGTGTCACTTAAAAAAGTTAATACCGACCTTACTGCATACGTTACCGAAAAAGCACTGAGTGGTTTATTTTACAATATTGCATTGCAGGAACAAAAAATACGTAAAGATCCTGCAGCGCAGGTAACTGGTATTCTTAAAAAAGTATTTGGAAACTGATCATTTGATCTTTGCCAGGCCTAAATAATATTCCCGCTTTTTTTTATCAAATTTTTCAATGCAGTTGCGTAATAAAACACGGGGCATTGTTGCAGCATATTTATCTAAAAGACTGATTAGCCTTTTAGGATCTTTATCACCTGCAAAGCGTAACATCCAGCCGGTTGCTTTATGTACCAGGTCTTCTTTGTCATTCATTAACAGTTCTGCAATTTTAAAGGTATCATCTAAATCGCCCTGTCGTATAAAATAGCAGGTACTTAAAATAGCAGTGCGGCGCTCCCAAAGGTTTTTTGATTTAACAAGCTTGTATAAAATGTTACGGGGTTTATCAAAAAGATAACTTCCTGTCATGTATAAACAGCCAAGGTCAACAAGGTCCCAGTTGTTGATCCTGTCGTGCCGTTTCATATACAGGTCATACAATTCCTTCAGGCGGGCTGCGGTTATTTTTTTATTACGGGAAGCTTTATCCATTATACTTACTGCACCGGCTCTTATTTCATGAATGGGACTGTCTAATAATTTTTCAATTTCTTTTACCGGCATTTCAATATTTTTTATTGCCAATGCAAACAGGTCGCCCATTTTTACACCCATAAATTTATCGCCTTCGCCATACTCGCCTTTGCCCGATTTAAAATAACGCTGAATTTTTTCCAGCTCTTTATCTGATTGCAGATTTTTTAATTGAGTAATAAAATTTTTTGCTGTAAGCTCAGTTGTTTTAGCAGCATTTTTTTTTACCATGATAGCAATTTTGTAAAAGAATTTTATACCAGTGAAATTTTCTTTCCTGTTGCTGCGGCTTCATAAATGGCTGCCATTATCCGCATATCTTTAATACCTTCTTCGCCTGTAATATGGTTGGGCAAAAGTTTGTTGGCTAAAATCACTTTGCCTATCTCATCCATTTGTGTGGTTTGCTGGTTGATGTCGGGGAAGTTTAATTCGCCTTTACTTGTTTTTCCTCTAAAGGGTCCATAACTAACCGCAGGACTCAGATCAAAAGTTCCTTCATCGGCAGATGCAAAAAAACGGTCGATACTGCAATTGTACGAACTGGTGGAAGTACAAACAGCGCCGCTTGGAAAATTTAATTGCCAAGTAATTGAAGCTTCAACTTCTGCAAACAATACAGCATCTGTATTGGGGCCAAACTGTGCTGTTACCGAAATGGGCTCTTCTCCCAAAACATAACGGCCGGCCTGTATGCAATACACCCCAAGGTTCATTAATGGCCCGCCGCCCGATAATGCTTTATGCAAACGCCATTGTGATGGGTCGCCGGTTTTATAACCCAGCGATACTTCTATTAAACGTACTTGTCCAAAAACTTTTTCCTGCCCAAGTCTTTTAATTTCTAAATGATAAGGTTCGTAATGCAGGCGGTAACCCATGGCCAATTGTACGCCTGCTTTTTTACAGGCAGCTATCATTGCTTCGCAATCTTCAACCGAAGTTGCCATTGGTTTTTCTACAATAACATGCTTGCCTGCATTTGCTGCCCGTATAACATATTCTTTGTGCATGGAATTAGGTAGTACTACATAAACCAGGTCAATATCTTTATTATTTTTTATGGCATCAAAATTCTGATAGTTGTAAATATTTGTATCGGGAATATTGTATTGTTTTTTCCATTGCGCTGCTTTTTCCGGGTGGCCTGTAACAATGCCTGCCAGTTTACAATACTGCGATGTTTCTAACCCTTGTGCCAGGTAAGTGGCGTAATTACCTAAACCCACCAGGGCAATATTTAATTTTTTACCCACGTACTTTTTTTCTTTTTTTTCAGCATCAGTTTTAAACGACGGTAATGCTGCTGCAATTGCAGTGGCACCAACACCAATACCTAAATTTTGTACAAACCGGCGGCGGGATAAATTTTTCATGATAATTTTTTTAGCTGCTGTAATTTTTGTAGTGCAATGAACGAGAGAGGGAAGTTAAAATAAAATACCTGAAATATTTATAGCCTGTGATGAATGGTGTATTAGTAATCAGCAATCGCTAAAATCTATTAGTCCCGGCGGGCAATGTAATTAAGTTAAGATTGAATTGCCCTGCCCTTCAGGGCAGGGAGCAAATCAGCACTCCACAAACAGGGCTTTAGCCCAATAATTTGTTTTGGGCTAAAGCCCAAATACATCTTTTCATCTCATTCACCGCCCTAAAGGGCGGCGCAATTCAATGAACAATCCTTAACTTAATGACATTGCACTCTGTGACGGAACTACTGCCTCATAGCAGTGCAAATGTCTGTACAAAAAAAATCCCGGTACAAATGCACCGGGATTTCGAATTTATAATTTTTACTTTTAAATATCTATCGCTTCGCCATAAGCCGCAGCGGTAGCTTCTTTCAATCCTTCACTCATGGTAGGGTGAGGGTGAACAGCATTTAATATCTCGTGTGCAGTGGTTTCCAGTTTACGGGCCACAACAGCTTCGGCAATTATTTCTGTCACGTTCATACCAATCATATGGCAACCTAAAAATTCGCCGTACTTGGCATCGTATATAACTTTTACAAAACCATCAGTGGCACCAGCAGCCACTGCTTTACCACTGGCAACAAATGGAAACTTGCCTACTTTAATTTCGTATCCAGCTTCTTTGGCTGCCTTTTCGGTATAACCAACACTGGCAATTTCTGGAGTGCAATAAGTACAACCTGGTATATTGTTATAGTCCAATGGTTCAGGATGATGACCGCTTAAATGTTCAGCAGCATTAATACCTTCTTTGGTAGCCACGTGCGCTAAGGCCTGGCCGGGTGTGCAATCACCAATAGCATAAATGCCTTTTACACTGGTTTGCTGAAAAGCATCAACCGTTATTTTTCCTTTCTCTGTTTTAATGCCTAAAGCTTCCAATCCGATGTTTTCAATATTAGCAATAACACCTACAGCACTTAATAAAATATCAGCCTCCAAAATCACTTCGCCAGTGGCAGTTTTTACTTTTGCTTTTACACCTGTACCGCTGGTATCCACACTCAATACTTCACTATTGGTCATGATGGTCATGCCCTGTTTTTTAAATTGCTTTTCCAGCTCTTTGCTGATGTCCTCATCTTCTACAGGCACCAGTCTTGGCATAAATTCCACCATGGTAACCTTTGTACCCATGCTGTTGTAGAAATAAGCAAACTCACTTCCTATAGCACCGCTTCCGCAAATGATCATGCTTTTGGGTTGGGTAGGTAAGCTCATCGCTTTACGGTATTCAATTATTTTTACACCATCAATAGGTAGGCTGGGCAAAGCTCTTGCACGGCCACCGGTAGCAATGATGATATTTTTTGTTTCTTCTACTTTTTTGCTGCCATCGGCTGCGGTAATTTCTAATTTGCCGGGGGCTATTAATTTACCAAAACCCATTATCACATCAATCTTATTCTTCTTCATTAAGAATTGAATACCCTTGGTCATTTTATCAGCTACACCACGGCTGCGGCCAATAACACCACCAAAATCAGGGGTAGCGTCGCCTATAGTAATACCGTAATCTTTTGAATGCTTGGCATACTCATATACCTGGGCGCTTTTTAGTAAAGCCTTGGTAGGAATGCAACCCCAATTAAGGCAGATACCGCCGAGGCTTTCTTTTTCTACAATTGCTACTTTTTTACCTAAC
>JAYVJU010000192.1:0-4644 GCA_043769035.1 Ferruginibacter sp. | reverse complement strand
GCCCCAAAGTGTTACACGGCTTACTTTGTCTTTATGTTTTAAAAACAGTTTAAACAATGCTGCATAACTTTCTGCCTGCTTTGCAGCAACAGTGTCGGGCAAACCAGTTGTATATGGGTTCATCTTTGCACTGTATTCCGCTTTTAAATTTACATCAGCCGCATCACCATCCCAGGGGTTGGGCAGCACACCTAAATCCAGTTCGGTAAACATTACTTTAATACCCAGCGCTGCAAATTCATTTATGGCATCTTCAATTTCTTTCATGGGCACTCTGTAACTTCTCCAGTGGCCCTGTATGCCTACACCATCTATACGTACTCCGGCTGCCTGAATTTTTTTTATGAGTGCAATAGCTCCTGCTCTTTTCTTTGGTTGCTCAATATTATAATCGTTATAATACAGTTCTGTATTGGGTGCTGCTTTTTGTGCCAGGCGAAAAGCTTCTACAATATAATTGTCGCCCAATTTATTTAAGAAGATGGATTTACGCAAGCTGCCGTCTTCTTCCAGTGCTTCATTCACCACATCCCATCCTTTTATTTTACCATCATATCTTGATGCGATGGTGGTAATATGATTGGTAAAAAATGTTTGCAGCGAATCTTTACTTTGAATTTTTTGTACAAAAGGAGAAAGCTGGCTGTGCCATATTAAAGTGTGGCCAATTACTGCCATGTTATTTTTTTGAGCAAGGGCCACCAGTTTATCTGGCAGTGTAAAATTATACCTGTCCCATTCCGGGTGTATGTGCATGCACTTCATGTTGTTTTCAGGAGTAACGGTATTAAACTGATGAGCAATTAATGAAGCAGTTGCTGCGTTTTTTTCTTCAATTTGTGTGGCACTTAATGCTGCACCAATTAAAAAACTGTTTTTGTAAGCTTCTTTTAAAGTAAGATCTGCAGAGGTCACTTTTTTGCTTTGTGAACATGAAGCAAGAAACATAATAAAAGCTACTACAAGTGGTAAAAATTTATTTTTCATATTGCTGTTCATTTTTTAAAATTTAGTAACACTCCTGGATAATACAAAAAAAGAGCTGACAATGAAATAATCATTATCAGCTCTGCAAATACCCGGATTTGGATAAAAAACGGAAAATATCAGCTTTGTAAAAGATTGCACCAGCGAAGTGATAAAAGCTATTGATGCTGTAACCATCAAAATCAATTTTTGCAATCTTTTCATTATTGTTTTTTTATGTCATCCTGCTCAATGCATATTCAACACCCCTTATTTCTGCCAAACCTTTTAATCTTCCTATTGCCGAATAACCGGGATAGGTTTTCTTTTTTAAATCGTCCAGCATCTGGTGTCCGTGATCGGGCCGCATAGGTAAAGAAATATCTCTGCGTTTCATCAGCAGTAAAACTTCTTTTACAATTGCATACATATCTGCATCGCCACCCAAATGGTTGGCTTCGAAAAAATTGCCACCACCATCACGTTTAGTATTTCTCAAATGCAAAAAATGAATATGATCGCCAAAGCGGTTTATCATTTTTACCAAATCATTATCGGGTCTTGCACCAAATGAACCGGTGCAAAAACAAAAACCATTTGCCTGTGATGGTACTGCACTAATCAAATCCGCCGCATCCTGCTCGGTACTCATTATCCTGGGTAACCCTAATACGGAGTATGGCGGATCATCGGGATGAATCGCCATTTTTAAACCACATTCGTCAACCGTTGGCATTACTGCATTTAAAAAATAAAATAAATGTTCTTTCAGTTTTTTTGCATCAATACCTTCATAGCTTTTTAATGCTGCCAAAACCTGTTCTACTGTAAAAGCATCGTCACTGCCAGGTAATCCCAACATGCAATTGTGAAATACACTTGCCTTTTCCTCTTCTGTCATCAAAGCAAATTTTTGTTTTGCTTTTTCTATTTCTTCAGCACTGTAATCTTTTTCTGCATCCGGCCTTTTTAATAAAAAAAGATCAAATGCAACAAATGCAAGCCTGTCAAAATATAATGCAGTAGCACCATTAGGTAATTTATAATACACATTGGTACGCAACCAATCCAGCACTGGCATAAAATTATAAGTAACCACTTTTAAACCGCAGGCCGCCACATTACGCAAACTTGTTTTATAATTCTCTATATGCTGTAAATAATTGCCGCTATGTTTTTTTATATCGTCACTTACCGGCAGGCTTTCAATCACCGTCCAGGTCATGCCGGCATCTTCCACCATTTTTTTTCTTTTTTCAATTTCCTCCACTGTCCAAACATCGCCTACCGGAATTTGATGCAGGGCTGTTACCACGCCTTCGCAACCGGCCTGTAAAATATCTGAAAGACTTACCACATCATTTGGGCCATACCAGCGCATGGTTTGGTGCATTAACTTATTCATTGGTTTGATTTTTTGTTTATAAAATTATCAAACACAAAAATATTACTTATGGTCAAACTATGCTTCATTAAAAAGAATTAAAAAGGAAGGATGATAAATCATCCCCCCCCTACCAACTGCTATATGAGAAAAACTTTCATTTATTATTGTCTTAATTGCTTTATACCGGGTTTTACTGCTCCACAAAAGTTACCACGCTATTGGGTGGTATAGCATAAACAAAACTATTGTTTGACAACGTAATGGTTGTTCCTTGTTCTGCATTTTTTGATGCCGTTGTTAAATACGGAACAACTGTTGTTGCAGCCGCATCTTTAAATGCAATGGTTTGGTTTACCTGTCCAGATCCTGTATTAATAGCAACTACTACCTTCTTTGTTCCATTTTTGTATGCAGATATTAAAACATCCGGTCTTGAATTTGCTGCTGCCCCTAAACGTACAGCCCCTTCTTTAATAAATCTTGCAAATTGTGAGATAATGTATCCTCTTTTTGTAACAATTCCTTCCTGACCTATTGGGCCATAAAATCTTTTTCCATACCACCAGATGTAGGCACTGAAATTTGCTTTTGTAAAACAATCGTGTATTTCAACGGCAGTATTAAGATTGGCGGTGTAGGTGGTATCTGTTACAAGATGTTCTGTCATCCACACAGGTTTAGCTTTAGCTCTTGCATCTGGATTATCAACAATACCACCGCCATAAATATGTGTAGCTAAAATATCCAGGTTTGCAACCGCCCCAGCATCTCCCAAAATAGTATTTACATAAGCCTGATTATTATTCACCAGTTCAGGCGCCATTAAACGGGTAGCTGTAATTAAGCCTCCCTGGTTTTTTAAAAAATCTCTCATTTCTGTTGCGGTCCAAACACAACCTTCGTAATCCGGTTCCCAGTCGGGCTCGTTTTGAACAGATACTGCATACAACGGAGCACCATTTGCAGCCATATAAATTGCAAAGTCGTTCAGGTATTTTGCATAGGCTGCTGCACTATCGGCAATTAGTTTTCCTTTTATAATATTGTTGTTTGTTTTCATTCTTGCCGGTGGGCTCCAGGGGCTGGCAAAAACTTTTGCGCCACGCAGAATAGCTGCTTTAGCATGACTAAGTTCTGTTGCTCTCCATGCATCATCCGAAGCAATTCTTATCCTGAGAAAATTTAACCCTACCTGGCCGGCGCCGGTACCAAATAATCTGTCAAATTCTTCAGTGGTTAAGGCTGTTGTGGCAGGTGGAGCAAAAACAGTAGCACAACCAAAACCCTGAATGGTTTGATTATTTTCAGCAGCAAGTATAGTTACCTGTGCATCATAAACAGGAGTGGGAATAATTACGGGTGTAGTACCTCCACCTCCTGTACTGCCTTTTTTAGAACAGGATATTAAAAGCAACAATAAAATTACCTGTGGTACTATTTGCTTTAAAAAAATTGCTCTCTCTTTAAACATAATAATAAAATTGTTTAATTTTTTTCAATATTTAGTTTCCAATAATTTATTTACTTTGTATACCAACAACAGCTGTTTTTAAACCCGTTGAAGATGCATGTATTTTTATAGTGCCGGGCTTACCCTTTTGGGAACGTACAATCACCAATACCAATCCAAAATATGCTTCACGTTCTTTTGATGCGAATGAAACCATGTTAGCCGGATCACCATTATCTGTCGCCACAATCTCTCCCGGCCCTTCAATGCTAAAGATTACTTTATTGTTTGCATCAGGAACCATTGATCCATTTTTATCTGCAACTTTTAAAGTTATAAATGAAAGGTCTGTTCCATCTGCATTTATTAAATTTCTATCTGCACTTATTGCTAATTGATTGGCACTGCCGGTAGTTTTAATAATTTCTTCTGCCCATTGATTTCCATTTTTGTAAGCAACAACTTTTAATTCGCCGGGTTCATATTTTACATCATCCCAACGTAACCTGTATTCGTAAATATTTTTTTTCTTTCTTCCAAGAGAACGGCCATTTAAAAAAAGCTCTGCCTCATCGCCAGATGTAAAAACATGTACAGGCGTTACTTTTCCAATTCTATCGGGCCAATTCCAGTGCGGCAGAATATGAACCATTGGTAAGCCAGGCTTCCATCGGGATTGATAGAGATAAAAACGGTCTTTTTTAAATCCTGCCAGGTCGATAATACCGCAGTAAGAACTTCTTGCAGAATAGTACGGAGTAGGCTCACCTAAATAATCCCAACCACTCCATACAAACTCGCCTGCCACAAAAGGATGTTTATCCTGCGATGCAAAAACTTT
>JAYVJU010000191.1:0-53549 GCA_043769035.1 Ferruginibacter sp. | reverse complement strand
CAGCCTGTGTTTGAAAAACACTACCAAATTTTATGATCTTTTCCAGACCCTGCACATCGCCGGGAGCGGTGTAAAAATATTGTGCACGGATAAGGTCAGTAAAACAATCGAAGGCACCGCTGTAAGCCAAACTTTCCAGTGATTTTTTATTAACTGATTTTTGACTGCAACGTTTTACCAGGTCGAAAATGGTTTTAAAATGGCCATGTTTATTTCTTTCAATAATAATATCTTCAATGGCTTTTTCACCAACACCTTTTAAGCCACTGAAACCAAATCGTATTTCACCTTTTTTATTTACAGCAAAACCATTCTGGCTTTCATTAATATCGGGGCCAAGCACTTTTAATCCCATGCGTTTACATTCCTCCATAAAGAAAGTAATCTTATCAATACTGCCGGCGTGGTTTAGCACCGCAGCCATGTATTCGCTTGGATAATGTGCTTTTAAATAAGCAGTTTGATAAGCCACAAAAGCATAACAGGTACTATGCGATTTATTAAAAGCGTATTGCGCAAATGCTTCCCAATCGGTCCAAATCTTTTCCAGCTTTTCCTGGGGATGATTTTTTGCAGTAGCACCTTCAATGAATTGTGCTTTCATTTTATTCAATACTGCAATTTGTTTTTTACCCATTGCTTTACGCAATACATCCGCATCACCTTTGCTAAAGCCTGCCAACTTCTGACTCAACAACATCACCTGTTCCTGGTACACTGTAATACCGTAGGTTTCTTTCAGGTGTTCTTCCATATCCGGCAAATCGTACTGCACCTGTTTTTTGCCATGCTTACGGTCAATGTATTCAGGAATATAGCTCATTGGGCCGGGGCGGTACAAGGCGTTCATTGCAATAAGGTCATCAAATTTATCGGGCTTTAATTCCCGTAAATATTTTTGCATACCCGGGCTTTCAAACTGAAACGTACCATTGGTATCGCCTTGCTGGTAAAGTTTGTACGCCTTCTCATCATCTAAAGGAATAGTATCTATTTCAATTACTACACCATGGTTTTGTTTAATAAGCGATAATGCGGTTTTTAAAATGCTGAGTGTTTTTAAACCCAGGAAGTCCATTTTAATTACACCAGCTTCTTCAATTGAATTGCCTTCAATTTGCGTTAACCATAATTCACTTTCTTTAGATGTGGCAACGGGTAATAATTCTGTAAGATCTTTTGGTGCAATGATTATGGCAGAAGCATGTATGCCCGTATTACGTACCGAGCCTTCTAAAATTTCAGCCTCATGCAAAATGGTACTTTGCAGGTCGGTACCTTTATAAATTTCACGAAGGCGTTTTACATTTTCAATATCATCGGCCTGCAGGGCTTCTTTTTCTTCTAACGATTTTTCCCGTGCTGAGCCTGTCGAAGCATTTGCTTCTTTTATGGTAAAGGGGGCATGCAATAATCTTTTTAAATTAATACCCGGCCGCTCCGGAACTAATTTCGTTAACATCCTGCTTTCGGCTAAAGGCAAATCCATTACCCTGGCCACATCGGCAATGCTGCTTTTGGCTGCCATGGTACCATAAGTAATAATTTGTGCCACCTGGTTTTTGCCGTATTTCTGCACTACATAATCAATTACTTTCTGCCTGCCATCATCATCAAAATCCGTGTCTATATCCGGCATACTCTTACGCTCCGGGTTAAGAAATCTTTCGAACAGTAAATTGTATTTTATAGGATCGATATTGGTAATGCCAATGCAATAAGCCACGGCACTGCCTGCTGCCGAACCACGGCCGGGGCCAATAAAAACACCGATGTCCCTGCCATGCCTTATAAAATCGCTTACAATTAAAAAGTAACCGGCAAAGCCCATTTTCCTGATAACACCCAGTTCAAACTGTAAACGTTCTTCACTTTCTGGTGTTAAAATTTTATAACGATCTTTAGCGCCACTCCAGGTAAGATGTTCTAAATAATCGTCCTGCGATTTGTAGTTGGCCGGTACTTCAAAAAAAGGCAGCAATATTTCCTTCTTTAAATCAAGGACATCAATCTTATCAACAATTTCATTAGTGTTATCAATGGCAGCAGGGAAATCTTCAAACACTTTTATCATTTCCTCAGTCTTCTTTAAATAAAACTGGTCGTTAGGAAATCCAAAGCGTTTGTTTTTTATCAGTATATCATCATCACTAAATTCCCTGTTGGCGGGAGTGGCTTGTTTTTCGCCGGTGTTAATGCACAGCAGAATATCATGGGCATTAAAATCAGATTGATCTACATAATGGCTGTCATTACTTGCAATTACTTTTACATCGTATTTTTTTGCAAATCTCAACAGCACTTCATTCACTTTTTCCTGGTCGGGAATGCCATGCCTTTGCAACTCTACATAATAATCTTTCTGAAAAATATTTAACCACCATTTAAATTCATTCTCGCCTTCTTCTTCTCCTTTTTTTAAAATGGTTTGCGGCACTAATGCACCAAGGCAGCAGGTGGTGGCAATTAATCCTTCGTGGTATTTATGAATAAGTTCTTTATCGATCCTTGGATATTTGGAATACATTCCTTCAATGTATCCCAACGAGGTAAGCTTTACCAGGTTTTTATACCCAACATCATTTTTTGCCAGTAAAATCTGGTGATGCCTTGGATCTTTTTCTTCTTTGCTGAAAGTTTTGCGGTGCCTGTCGGTGGTAATGTAAAACTCACAACCTACTACAGGTTTTACTTTTAGGGTACCGTCTGCATTTTTATGATTGTGTGCCTCTTTTACAAATTCAAAAGCACCAAACATATTGCCGTGGTCGCTTATTGCCAATGCAGGCATGCCATCGGCAATAGCCTTTTTGTACAGGTTTTTAATAGAAGCTGCACCATCCAATAATGAAAACTGTGTATGTACGTGTAAATGGGAAAATTTCATGCGCTCAAAATCCCTTTAGAGTAGGTGTACAAATATCGTCCATTATTACTGTTGAAAGCCGATTGATTTTTCCACAATGATTCAACTTTCCACCATTTAAAATACCAACTGGTGGGTATAGCAGTTTTCCGGGCAAATATTATTTTCGTATTAAAATAAATATTATGAAACAGCTTCTTGCTTTAGCAGCTTTTCTTTTAGCTTGTGTACTTTCATTTGCACAACCTGCGCCTGAAAAAATATCAGTGGTTATAAAGGGCGGAAAGTTCAGCATTGCCAAAACTAATGTGACAGCAAACTGGCGGCAGGATGCAGTAAGTATGGAACTGGGGATTAATGACAGGAGAAGGGCAGGGATGAATGTTACCCATACTTATGATGATTTGGGCATAGTGCTTTTTGAAAAAACACAAAACAAGGTGGGTAGCGGCGAATTAAGTGAAGTACAGTTTTATATTGCACAGGGAGATACCAATGCGGTAAGCCCCAAAGGTTTTTTTGTGGGCAAAATGAAAATTGAGAAATTAAAGATTTCAAGCGACCTGAGCTGGCAAAACGTAAAAGAAAAATTAAAAGATTATAAACAAACTGATAGCTATATAGAGCACAATTACCGCCTGTCTTATAAAGGGCTGTATATCTATTTTCAGTTTAATAAAGAAGAAACCGGCCTGCTAAAAATAAGTGTTGGTAAGGACCAAAGGACTAACAATTAATTCCCCGAAAATTTACTCCTTATACTGGCGTAATTATTTTATAGCCAATACTTTAACTTATTACTATCAATAATAAATGGCTAAAAGCTTGCATATACCGGCATTGAGGTTTACCTTTGCGGAGCATAAGAAAATCAGAAAATCTATTTATTAATTTGTTTGTAGGACAAGATTCAGAGAAAAGATAAGATAAACAGCGTAGTTAAAGAACCATCAGAAGACCGAAGAACACAAGATTAAGTCGTACATACGCTTAAACCACAAGTTTACGTATGAAACACTTATTTTTTGTTGCTGTTGCCGTAGGCATATTTCCAGGAACATTAATATCTGCAAAAGCTCAGCACTCAGTTAACGCTGTTAAGGCTGGTAATAGCATACCTGCTAAAAAATCGACACAATTTATTGAGGGTATTGAAATAAAAAGGGATGCAACTACCCCTACAGACGCTGATATGTGGACTGTACCTGTAAAGAAAGTCGTACCTGTTACAACCGCAAATACAAAAGCTGTTGTCATTTCAACTTCAAATAATAACGCTGCCACAATTGAAGGCAGTTCGTCTTTACAATTTAAATACGCCCAGTTGCTGGATATGGAAGTGGAAACCATAACCAATGTAAAACTATTTACTGCCATTGAAGATTGGTGGGCAACAAGATACCGTTACGGCGGCACCACAAAAAAAGGCATTGACTGCAGTGCTTTTACCGGCGCACTTATGAACGAAGCTTTCGGATTATCGTTACCCCGTACAGCAAGAGAGCAATATGCTCAGTCTGAAAAAATATCAAAAGAAAATTTAGCGGAAGGTGACCTGGTATTTTTTAATACAAGAGGCGGTGTAAGCCATGTAGGTGTTTATCTTGGTAATAGTTATTTTGTACATTCAAGTGTGCATAGTGGCGTAACTATTAACAGCCTGGAGGATGATTATTACAGCAGAAAATATATTGGCGGAGGAAAAATAAATCAGCAATAAATTATTTGTGATGATATTGAAAATGGAGGCTAAAAGCCTCCATTTTGTTTTTATCACCTTTTAAATTATTCAACCTTTCTCGACTTAATATAAAAATTAGGATTTACCACAAATGTCTGCCCGTCATACCAGTCGGCCAGTTTTATAGTTTGCCATTTTTCTGATGGTTTTATCCATTGCTCTGTTTTATCAGCTTTGCCAAAAGAAACTTTTATAGGTAAATTAAAGCCTGCTACGCAGCTATCATATTTAAAAGAAACATTTTTGCCTTCAACCTTGTATTGTAATACAGGAATCTGCACAGTTCTTAAATATTGATCAAACACTTTGCTGAAGTTAATTTTACTTTCTTTGTTGATATAGTTTTCAACCTGCTGTGTGGTTACTGTTTGGTGGTAGAAAGTTTTATTCAATCCTCTTAATATCTGCCTGAATTTTTCATCATTATCAATTACCTGGCGAATGCTGTGCAGCATGTTGCCGCTTTTGGGATACATATCGCCGCTGCCTTCTTTGTTTACATTGTACACGCCAATAATCGGTATGTCGTTACGGATACCTTTTCTGGTACCAATGCAATACGCATTACCTGCTTCTTTACCATACCAGTAATCGGTAAAAAGGGTTTCGCTGTAATTGGTAAATCCTTCATGCACCCACATATCGGCAATATCTTTACTGGTGATATTGTTGGCAAACCATTCGTGCCCGCTTTCATGCACAATAATAAAATCCCATTTCAATCCCCAACCGGTGCCGCTTTGGTCACGACCCAAATAACCGTTCTGGTATTTATTGCCATATGCTGTAGCGCTCTGGTGCTCCATGCCCAAATGCGGTGCATCAACTAATTTATAACCATCCGCATAAAAAGGATAGGGGCCAAACCAATACTCAAAAGCCTTCATCATACGGGGAGCATCGGCAAAATGCTTTTTTGCTTTTTCAAGGTTTTCCTCCAGTACCCAGTAGTCCATATCCAGGTCTCCTTTTTCGCCTTTGAATACCTCATTAAAGTGTACATATTTACCAATGTAGGGAATGATATTATAATTGTTGATGGGTTCAGTAACTGCCCAATCGTAAGTAGCTGTACCATCACCATTATTTATTTTGCCACGGTAGCGGCCATTGCCCACACACATCAAACTATCTGGTACAGTGATATGCATTTCGGCACTATCCGGTTCATCGCTCTGGTGATCTTTATTGGGGTACCAAACGCTGGCACCCAAACCCTGGCAGGCAATACTAACCCATGGGCTGCCATCGGCACTTTTTTTCCATATTAGTCCTCCATCCCATGGCGGACGGCGGGCAATGGTTGGTTTGCCGTGGAAGTAAGCGGTTAGTGTGCTGAGTAGTTCAGGTTTTCCTGCTTGTTTCTTATTAGGTAATGAAAAAAAATAAGCATTGCCATCTTTTGAAAAATTAACTTTAAATTTTTCATTCATCCACTTTCCATTAAATGCATAAATAATACTATCCATAATCATTGGCTCCTGCAAATCAATCTGTATAACATCACCTTTCTTTAATACTTTAAACTGAATTTCATTATATCCACTAATCGTACTATCCGCAATATTAAACTTTACATGCAAATCATATTTCAGCACATTCCACCAATCTCTTGTTGGGCCGTAAGTGCCACGCAAAGTATCGGCATGGGTAAGCTGTTGCCGTTGCCTTAGCGCCTGGGCTTGTGTACAATGAAAAATTAATAATGAAAAATTAATAATGAATAAAGCCTTAATGATTTGTCTCATACCCTTTGTATATTTTGTGCTAATTTAGTTTTCTTTATTTACCTGTATGCACCTTTCATCAAATAAATATATCGGGCTATTTTTGATTTTTGCCTTTTGCCTTTTTACTTTCTCCTGTTCCAACCATAAACACCCCGATAAAAAAATATTCCATTACAACGAAAGCAGCGGCCTTGCTTCACTCGATCCTGCGCTTGCCAAAAACAAACAGGTAATGTGGGCCGTACATCAACTGTATAATACCTTAGTGGAAATTGACAGTAATATGCAAACGGCAGCTTCGGTGGCAAAACACTGGACAATCTCTGCCGATAATTTAACCTTCACTTTTTATTTACGGGATGATGTGTTTTTTTCCGATGATAATTGTTTTACAAATGGTAAAGGCCGCAGGCTAACTGCTCATGATGTGGAATACAGTTTTAAAAGAATTGTAGATAAAAATACCGCCAGCCCCGGCGCATGGATATTTAATAATCGTGTGGATTCTCTGCATGGCTTTACTGCACTGAATGATTCTGTTTTTCAATTAAAATTGATCCGCCCTTTTCAATCCATCCTGGGTATTTTAAGTATGCAGTATTGTTCTGTTGTTGCAAAAGAAGCTGTAGAAAAATATGGTAACGATTTTCGCCGCCATCCCGTGGGCACCGGGCCATTTAGTTTTGTTGCCTGGGAAGAAGGGCAGGCTTTGATCTTAAAAAAGAATGAAAATTATTTTGAAAAAGATGCGGCAGGAAAACGCTTGCCCTATTTAGATGGTATCAAAGTTTCTTTTTACGACAGCAAGGCCACGGAGTTTTTAGAGTTTCAGCAAAACCGGTTAGATTTTATTGACGATATTGATCCATCTTTTAAAGACGAAGTGCTTACTAAAACCGGCAACCTTAAAAAAACATGGGAAGGAAAAATTGAGTTGCAAAAACAACCTTACCTCAATATTGAATATCTGGGTATACTGGTAGATGGAGAAAATGAACTCGTTAAAAATTCGCCCCTGCGTTTGCAAAAAATACGGCAGGCCATTAATTATGGGTTCGACAGACGAAAGATGATGTTGTACCTGCGCAACTCCATCGGCATTGCTGCCGAAAGTGGTTTTGTTCCCTGCGGATTACCATCTTTTGATTCGGTAAATGTAAAAGGCTACCAATATAATGTTGCCAAAGCAAAACAATTACTGGACGAAGCAGGTTATGCCGACGGAAAAAACCTTCCTGCAATAAAATTACTCACCATCCCCATCTATGGAGATTTGGGCAGTTATATTGCTAACGAGTTACGGCAAATAGGTATTAATATTGAAGTGGAAGTAATACAAAAAAGTTTATTGCTGGAGCAGACTTCAAAATCGAAAGCCTTATTTTTCCGTGGCAGCTGGATTGCTGATTACCCCGATGCAGAAAATTATTTAAGTGTTTTTTACAGCAAAAATCCTGCGCCACCCAATTACACCCGTTACAAAAATACTGCGTACGATGTGTTGTACGAACAGGCATTATCGGAAAAAAATGACAGCCTGCGGTATAAGCTATACCAGCAAATGGACAGGTTAATTATTGCAGATGCGCCGGTAGTGCCTTTGTGGTATGATATGGCAATACATTTGGTGCACACCAATATTAAAAATTTTCCGGCTAATAGTTTGAATTTACTGGAGCTGCGGCGAACAAGAATGGAATAACACAAATTTTAAGGCACGAATTACACGAATTGAGCAGAGCAATCGTAAAATAAAAACACTAATTACAATCATTGTATTAATTCGTGTAATTCGTGCAATTCGTAAAAATTCGTGTAATCAGTTTTTCTTCAGCTTATCCTTAAACACCTTCTCAAACTTTTCCAGCTTTGGCCTAATCACAAACTGGCAATAACCCTCTCCGCTGTTGTTGTTATAATAATTTTGATGGTTAGCCTCTGCAGGATAAAACACATCCATTTTTTCCAGGGTGGTTACAATGGGGTTATCCCATGCACCACTTTTATCCAGCTCTGCTTTGTATTTTTCTGTTCTTGCTTTTTGTTCTTCGTTATGATAAAAAACTACACTGCGGTATTGTGGACCAGCATCCGCCCCCTGCCTGTTAAGGGTTGTAGGGTCATGCACCTGCCAAAACACTTCCAGCAATTCATCAAAAGTAATTTTAGTTGAATCATAAACAATATTCAAACATTCGGCATGGCCGGTTGTTTTGCTGCACACTTCCTCGTAAGTCGGGTTTACAACATGTCCGCCGCTGTAACCGCTGGTAACTTTTTCCACACCTTCAAGCTGTTGAAAAACGGCTTCGGTACACCAGAAGCAGCCGGTGCCAAAAGTGGCAGTATCTAAATTCGTTTTTGTACTTGTCATTGTCTTTGTTTCCTTTTTTGTTTTAGTAGTATTATCTTTTTGGGCACAGCTTTGCAGTGTCATTAAACTTATAACCGGTAATAATAATGATTTAAGCATTTTTAAAATTTACAATAGTTACGCAAAACTAATCCACCTGGTTTCTAAAACAAGTTATCTTTAAATAAGTTTAACAAATAAGCCTTATCCTTCTTTTTAGGGAGAAGAAACGGCACACTAATTCAAATTTATGCAGCAAATTGTCGGTAGTTCTGTATTCAGCAAAAATAAGATAGAGAGCATTCGTTATTTTTTCAAAAGCTTTTCGAATTATATACTGCAAAGTTCCCCCTTCAGGGGGCGGAGGGGGCTTACTTTCGGCTTGTTACTGTATTTGTTATCTTCATGTTCAGGTAAACCGCCATCTAAAATGCAAAATACAAATTACGCCTTTCGCTTAAAACCGGGGCAGGATTTAAAACAGGAAATTCAAAAATTTGTTACAGAAAAACAAATTAAAGCCGGTTGGATCAATACCTGCGTGGGCAGTTTGACCGATTATAATATCCGTTTTGCCAACCAGCCCAACGGCAGCACCGGTAATGGGCATTTTGAAATTGTAAGCCTCACCGGTACAGTTTCCACCAATGGTTCTCATATCCACATCAGCATCAGTGACAGCAGCGGCAAAACCATTGGCGGGCATTTAATGGAAGGCTGTAAAATTTATACCACCGCCGAAATTGTAATTGGCAGCAGCAACGATTTTATTTTTAAAAGAGAAAAGGATGGTACAACAGAATGGGAGGAGTTGCAGGTGGAAGAAGTAA
Source organism: Ferruginibacter sp. (assembly GCA_043769035.1). Classification (GTDB taxonomy): domain Bacteria; phylum Bacteroidota; class Bacteroidia; order Chitinophagales; family Chitinophagaceae; genus Ferruginibacter. Next base: position 44,029 of record JAYVJU010000191.1, on the reverse strand, counting down.
AAAAATAAAATATTTGGAGGTCACGATTTGTGACCTCCAAATAATGACATACAAGCAAACTAAAATTAAGGATTTAAGCAGATGGTTCGTGAAGACACGAACCAGTGCGAAGAGTAGAAAATTATGAAATTTATGATATCAAAGGCCAATCTCATTAATGATTTTTTATCGTATGCAATTGAACATGGAAAGGCTATTTCTAGTGGTGATTACGTCAAAGCAAATAAATTTCATAAGAAATTGCATAACCTTAATACCATCGCTAAAAAAGAAAATCTAATAATTATTTTTAAAGAATGCCTTAATTATAACAATGAAGGTGTAAGACTTTGGGCTGCAACTTTTTTACTTAAAACTTCACCAGATACTGCAGAAAAATGCCTACAAGAATTGACAGGATTGAAAACCATTACAGGACTGAGCGCAAAAACAACTTTAGACATGTGGAAAAAGGGCCTGTTAAATTTACTTTAAGAGTTCCAATGAAACCAGGTATATTTTATGCAATTCTTTGCCTTGTCTCGTGTCCCCACGAGACATTTATTGAGGGCAAATGCTATAAAAATACCCTATTACCAAAGATTAAAATAATAAACTAAATTTGAGTAAAATTAATAAGCCATGACAGCAATAGCCATACGTAAAAAATTAGCTTCGTATTTACAGGTAGCAGATGAAAAGAAGGTGAAAGCAATTTATGCGCTGGTAAAAGATGATATTGAACAGGAGGACTGGGAATACAGTGCTGGCTTAAAAAAGCAGTTAGACGAAGGGTATACATATTACAAAAGCGGTGGCAAAATGATTAGCGGAGCGGAGGCCGATAAACAAATAAGTAAACTGTTACCGGCAAGAAAACGCAAATGAGTTATAAGCATGTTTATACTCCTGCCGCTTTAAAGGATTATTCCGAATCTGTAAGTTGGTATGCGTTACGCAGCACCCGTGCTGCTGAAAACTTTATAATAGAAGTAAAAGAAAAAATCCGGGGTATTTGTAATAATCCGGCCAAATTTAAAAGCCGCTATAAAAATTTCAGGGAAACTTCTTTAAAAAAATACCCTTTTTGCATTATCTATTTTACTGACGAAGCAAATAAAACTGTGGTAATAACTGCTGTTTACCATAATAAAAGAAACCCCCGTGGTAAATACAGGCAATAGTGACTCCGCCTTTCATCCGCCTTGGTTCGCACACGAAACATTCGCTAAAATCCCTGCTAAGATAAAAGCTCAACAGAGTTACCAGTTTTCAACGGAGCGTCGCCACTTCAGCCCAATCAGCGTAACTTTGCCCGTCACAAAAAAATTACGCAGTAGTTGTATGAAATTTTTTCCGGAATCCGCCTTGGTGCAGTTAGAGTTTGAAAAGGTAAAAACCTTACTGGCATTGCAATGCCGTACAGATTATGCCAAAGCAAAAGCCGATAGCCTGCGCATTCATACCAAAAAAGAATTTATTGAAACAGACCTGCAGCAGAGCAATGAGTATAAAATATTATTGCAAAGCAGCCAATACTTCCCCAACGATTTTATATTAAACCTGCAAAAAGAATTAAAGCTGCTGGCCATACCCGGTGCTGTTTTAAAAGGCGAAGATTTTTTACGTATAAAAAAACTGGCAGAAAATACCGGTAATATTTTCAGGTGGTTTGATAATGAGAACAGGGTGGCATATGCCGGCCTTGCAAAAGTTATTAATGATACTTACTACGAAAAAGTAATTAACGAATTAATAGATGATATTTTAGATGAAACAGGAAATGTAAAGGATACTGCCAGCGAAGAACTGGAGCAGATACGTATGAGCCTGTACCGCAAACGTAATGAACTACGCCGTTTATTTGATAAGATAGTAGCTAAACTGAATAAGAGCGGCTACCTGGCAGATATTGAAGAAAGTTTTATGAACGGCAGGAGGGTGCTGGCAGTTTTTGCAGAACAAAAGCGCATGATAAAAGGGGTGCTGCATGGCGAAAGCGACAGTCGCAAAACAACTTTTATTGAACCGGAAGAAACAACAGGGCTTAACAACGAAATATTTTCTTTAGAACATGACGAGAGCAGGGAAGTGTACCGTATTTTAAGAACACTCACACAAAAATTAAGTGTGTATGCCAGCCTTTTAAAAAATTATCATGATGTTGCGGGGGAATATGATTTTATAAGAGCCAAGGCAAAGTTTGCAGGTGAGTATGGAGGTAATTATCCGCAGGTAAATGATAAGGCGCATGTACATTTAATAAATGCCTATCATCCTTTATTGTTTATCTATAATACAAGAAACAATAAGCCTACCATTCCGGTAAACCTCAGTTTAAACGATAAGCAACGTATCCTGGTTATCAGCGGACCCAATGCCGGTGGTAAAACAGTTACTTTAAAAACTGTGGGGTTGTTGCAGCTGATGCTGCAAAGCGGTTTACTGGTACCGGTGCATCCCGACAGCGAGATGGGAATTTTTAAACAGATACTGATTCATATTGGCGATACACAAAGTTTAGAATTTGAGTTGAGCACTTATTCCTCTCATTTAAAAAATATGAAGCATTTTATGGAAAATGCCAATGGTAAAACCCTGTTTTTTATTGATGAACTGGGTAGCGGCAGCGATCCTAATTTAGGCGGCGCATTTGCAGAAGTGATTATGGAGGAGCTGGCACATAAACATAGTTTTGGTATTGTAACAACGCATTACCTTAATTTAAAAGTAATGGCCAATAAAGTGCCGGGCATTATCAACGGTGCCATGCAGTTTGACGAAAAGAACTTATTACCCATGTATAAATTAATTGTGGGCAAGCCCGGCAGTTCCTATACATTTTCTATTGCCGAAAGAATTGGGTTGGAGAAAAGATTAATTGAAAAGGCACGTATGCTGGTTGATGAAGATCATTTTACTTTAGATAAATTATTAAACCGCACCGAGCAGGACCTGCAAAAAATTGATAAAGAAAAAACAGAACTGCAAAAACTGCTGAAAGAAAATGAAAGACTGAAAAAAGAAATGAACCAGGTACTGCATAAAGAAAAACACCAGCAGGAAATAGAAAAACTACAACATCAAAATAAAATATCGGAAGACAAATTAGTTTATTTAAAAGATATGGAGCGTCGCCTGAAAGCCATGATTATTGAATGGCGCAAAACGGATGATAAGGATAAAGTGATAAAGATGATACATGCCCTGCTGTTTAACCAAAAAGAAAAATTTACGGTTGAAAAGCAGCAGAAAAAACTAAATGAAAAGTTTGAAGAAGTGGGCGGAGATATAATAATTGGCGCTAAAGTAAAGATGAAACAGAACCGCCAGGTAGGTATTGTAAAAGAAATTAAAGGAAAAAAAGCGGTGCTACAGGTTGGTGTAATGCCCATCACTGTTGACCTGAAGGACCTTGTGGTGGTAAAAGACAAAGAAATCACACAAATAGTTTCGTAAAACTTTTGGGTTGAACTATTTCAAAACGTATTTTTGCAGCGGAGAGCTGGCAGAGTGGTCGATTGCGGCAGTCTTGAAAACTGTTGACTGTTACAGGTCCTGGGGTTCGAATCCCTAGCTCTCCGCACAAAAGGTATCAAAACTCACCAAACCCCTGCAAATCGTTGATTATGTAGGGGTTTTTGTTTGGCACTATGTCAAACCATTCATTAGAAATCAAAACTCTGGTGAGTGATTCGGTGAGTAACTTTTTTCAAAAAGGTTACTCACCAACTTTTACTCAAATGCTTTGCTGGCAAGGAGTTCATAATTTGAACATCTTGTTTGCTGATGGTGGCAGGTTTAATTTTATAACGTTTAAAGGTCACCAGGATTATGCTAAAATTTTAGATAAAAAAGTTAGTGATGATATGAAGTTATTAAAAGAAAAACTATGCAATAAAAGCGTCTCAAACATTCATACAAAAGCAGTAAATATATAATCATTGAGCTATAATCGGTTTACTTAACAGCTTCCTAATTTGCCAAAATCAGCAGATACAACACATTCTACAATATTTCCCCGAACTTGCGGTTTTTAAATAACTGCTATTTTTTTGAACGAGATTGCTGCCATACAAAGGGGGGATGAAACTATTTTTGAACAGGTGTACCAAACACACCACGAAAAACTGTATTTCTATATCTTAAAAAAAACATCTTCTAATTATCTTGCTGAAGAAGTAGTTCAACTGGCCTTTATTAAACTCTGGAACTACAGACAAAGTTTATCTGCAGACATATCACTCGAGGCACAAATTTTCAGAATAGCAAAAACTTCTCTTATTGACCTGTTGCGAAAAAATGCCAATCAACGGCGTGTAATTGAAAATTATAAAGACATTGTTCCTGTAGAAGATGAAAATGTAATGTCAGCCCTGATGAAAAAGGAAATGGGCGAACGAATAACCGCTTTAATTAAGAATATGCCACCGGTTCGCCAAAAAGTATTCAAACTAAGCCGTGAAGGCGGATTATCACACAAAGAAATTGCAGAGCAACTTTCGTTGACCACCAAAAATGTAGAAAATCATATTTCCAAAGCCATCCGTCAAATAAAGAAAGCGTTGTTTTTTTTCTGCCTTTTTACCTAACTGTCTTAGCGTATAGTAATTTCCGGAAAAAATATTTTTTAACAGAAGAGGGGGAATAGCCTTTGTAACCGTATTATATAAAGTAATAACAATTAAATGAAGATTACCGAAGAACTAATAGAACGATTTTTTCAAGACAAATGCAACTCAGAGGAAGTTGAAGCAGTAGTTGCGTACTTGAGTGAACATCCGGATATTATTGAAAAATACGTTAATGAGGAAGATTGGAATACATTCATCAGTTCTACAAGGCTTCATCCTGCAGTGTCAGAAAAGATGTTTTCAGTTATCAGCCAGTCAACTTATGGCAAAACTAATAAGCGAGGTTGGTTGAAATATGCGGCAGCAGCGGCTGTATTGTTTGTTTTGATTTCATCAGCCATTTACTTTTTTGTAAATACAAACCAAAAAGACAACAGCACAATTGCAACAAATAAGCCCAAAGAAAAAAACAATGACAGGTTACCGGGTGGTGATAAAGCTATACTTACACTTGCAGATGGAAGCCAGATAGTGTTGGACAGTGCCGGTAATGGCATGTTGGCACAGCAGGGAACTACAAAAATTATTAAGAAAGAAGATGGTCAGTTGGTTTATAACGCATCCGGCGCAACTGCTGATGAAATGGCTTACAATACATTGGTAACTCCCCGTGGCGGTCAATATAAAATAACATTGCCTGATGGCAGCAAAGTATGGTTAAATGCAGCTTCCTCTTTAAAATACCCTGCTGCATTTACCGGTAATGAACGCAGAGTGGAAATTACCGGTGAGGTTTATTTTGAAATTGCACCCCTATCCCCTAAAGGGGGACAAAAAATCCCGTTTATTGTGCAGGTGAACGAAATGGAGGTAGAAGTGTTGGGTACACATTTTAATATCAACAGTTATGCTGATGAAGAAGTCATTAGAACAACATTGCTTGAAGGAAAGGTGAAAATAAATACTAAGGATGCAAACAGTTTTTTAAAGCCCGGGCAGCAGGCACAACTGCAAAAAACAGGAAGGATAAAAGTTGTTGATGATGCTGACCTGGAAGAAACAATGGCTTGGAAAGATGGAAATTTTCAATTTGAAAACAGCGATATAAAAACGATGATGCGGCAAATAGCGAGGTGGTATGATGTAGAAATAGAATATAAGGGCACTGTATCAAAACATTTTCTTGGCTCTGTTTCCCGTAATGTAAACCTGTCGCAGGTACTTACTATGCTGGAGCAAACAGGCGAAGTGAAATTTACCGTTGAAGGAAAAAAAATTATAGTAATGCCATAAAAATTTTACCAAATGAAATAATGAAAAATCAAAATGGTGGTTCATAAAAAAACCGGATTCCGTTACAGCGGAACCCGGCGAATATTTGGGCTCCCAAAAAATCAATCTGTCAACGACTGCTCATTGTAAACCCAAAAATCAAAGTTATGCGATTGTATGCTATTTGTTTTCGCCAAAAGCGAAAATTTACCAAAACCTGCCTGCCGGACAGGCAGGCGCTGTTGATTATGAAATTCACGGCAATTTTAATGATGGCTGCCTGTCTCCAGGTAAACGCAAAAGCCTATTCACAAAATGTAAATCTGTCTCTTAAAAATGCGCCGCTGCAAAAGGTGTTTAAAGAGATAAAAAAACAAACGGGGTATAATTTTTTATGTACCGCCGAGTTATTTGAACAGGCTGGCAGGGTTACGCTGGAAGCAAAAAATATTTCTTTACAGCAGGCTCTGCAGCAATGTTTCCAAAATACACCGCTTACCTACACCATTGTTGAAAAAACAATTGTGATTAAACAAAAGCCGGTAGAAAAACCAGTAACACCTATTGTTATTACTCCTCCACCTGATAAACCTATCAAAGGAAGGGTTACAGATGAAAATGGTTTGCCTTTGCAAGGAGCATCTGTTGCAATAAAAGGAACCGGTAAAGGAACCAACACAGATGCCAATGGGGAATTTGTAATTGATGTGCCTGAAAATTCTTCAGCAATACTTAGTATTTCATTTGTAGGAAGAGAAACCAAAGAAATAAATATTGCAGATAAAAAATTTATTGCTGCAACATTGCGTCTTGTAACTATAGCACAACAGGATGTAATTGTTATCGGTTATGGAAGCCAGAAAAAAATTGATATTACTGCGCCCATATCAATTATTAAAGGAACAGAAATAGCCAAACAACCTTCAGTAAATCCTATCAGCGGTTTACAGGGAAAAGTGGCAGGCGTTCAAATAACCAATGATGGTTCTCCCGGTGCTTCTCCGCAAATAAGAATAAGAGGCGTTGGCTCTATCAATGGCGGTTTAAATCCTTTGTATGTGGTGGATGGTGTATGGACAAATGATATTGGTTTTTTAAACAGTGCCGATATTGAAAGCATGAGCATTTTAAAAGATGCATCTGCCGGTGCTATTTACGGTAACCGCTCTGCCAATGGCGTAGTGGTTATTACAACCATTAAAGGAAAAAACGTCAGCCCTACAATCAATTACACCGGCAGTGCAGGATGGCAAAAAATTACCAATGAAGTAAAAATGGCTAATGCACAACAATACGCCACCATGGCAAATGAAGTAAGTATGTTGAATGGCGGCAGTGAGATATATGGTCCCAATTCGATTTACAATCCAGGTGTTAGTGACCGCAATGGCACTAATTGGTTTCGCCAGTTATTCAGGCAGGCATATATAACCAATCATCAATTGTCGTTCCGTGGCGGCAATGATAATGTAACCTATAATTATTCTCTTTCTTATCTCAATCAGGATGGAATTGTAGAAACACAAAATTATAAACGCATTACTGCAAAACTTCAAAACGAATTTAAAGCAGCTTCTTTTTTAAAGATTGGTTATAATTTATTTGGCACCATTAATAAATCAAATGACATCAGTGGCGATATATTCCGGCAGGCTTATGCAGCACCACCTGTTGTGCCGGTAAGATATAAAGATGGGTTTTATGGCGACCCGGTAGATTATTCATTGAATTCCATTTCAAACCCACAGGTTACGCTTGATTTCAACAACCAGCGTAGTCAAAGTTTTTTATTGGTAGGCAACACGTATGCCGATATTAAACTTCCCGGGCATTTCAATTTCAGAAGCAGTTTCAATTTTGAATACAACAGGGGTGAGCAGCGTAATTATACACCGGTATATAAAGCAACAACCAACCAGTTGAATGATGTATCATCTTTATTCGTATCAAGAACAGATACTAAAAACTGGCAATTGGAAAACATGCTTTTTTATGAAAATACTTTTAGTAAAAAGCATTACCTCAAAGTATTGGTTGCACAATCTGCCCGTAAGGATAATAACTACTTTATTGCCGGCACAGCCAGAAATGTACCCAATGATTATGACGGTCAACTTTTTTTGAGTCTGGGTTCTAATTCAACAACATTTCCAACTGTTGCAAATGACGGTGGGTTTTTGGCTACCGGTTCATCTTATTTTGGAAGAGTGAGCTATGGGTATGACAGCAAGTATCTTTTAAACATTACCTACCGTGCCGATGGTTCTTCAAGATATACGGGTGATTACCGCTGGGGATACTTTCCTTCGGTAGGTGCTGCATGGGTTATCAGCAAAGAAAAATTTATGAGCCGGCAAAAGTTATTTAATGTTTTGAAATTACGTGGCAGTTGGGGCATTAATGGAAACGAAAATGTACCTGCCAACATTACTACACTCACCACTAACCCTCTTGGCTATGCAGTTTGGAATGGTGCTGCTTATCCATCAAGAAGTATTAATTCTGTTGTGCCACCTTATTTGTATTGGGAAAAGGGAATCAGTTCAGACATAGGATTAGAAGCATCGTTGTTAAATTCAAGATTAACATTTGAACTGGATGTATATAACCGTGATACAAAGGATGCCATTTTCACTGTGCCCATTTTATCTTCAAGCGGATTGGGTGGCGGCATTAATGCCAACCAGGCTACCATAAGAAACCGTGGTATTGAAGTAAGCATGGGATGGCGGGATAAAATTGGAAGGCATATCAATTATTCTGTTTCCGGAAATTATGCCTACAATGAGAATAAAGTAAGTTCAGTAAACTCTGGTGCCAATGCATTGTTTGGTGGTTTTTACAGTAACCCTTCTCAAATACCGCTTACAAGAACAGTAGTGGGGCAACCGATTGGTATGTTTTATGGATTTGAAGTTGCAGGCGTATTTCAATCAATCACTGAAGTGCAAGGTTCTGCACAAAGCAAATCAGCAATGATTGGTGACCTAAGATTCAAAGACCAGAATAAAGACGGTTCTATTGATGACCAGGATAAAATTTATATGGGCAATCCAAATCCAAAACATTTGTTTGGTTTAAACCTGGCATTTAGTTATGATGATTTTGACCTTTCTGTTGACATACAAGGCGTGGCTGGTGTAAGTGTTTACAATGCCAATATGGGTAAACGGTTTGGAATAGAAAATTTCACGGAAGAATTTTATGCCAATCATTGGCGTGGACCCGGAACTTCAAACACCTATCCTTCTGCCAACTTGTTAAATGGAATGAATACGCATCCAAATACTTTTTGGGTGGAAGATGGAAGTTATATACGCATAAGAAATATAAATACAGGGTATAATATCCGTTCATTAAGAAAATGGAAGATTAATAACCTTAGGGTATTTACAGCCATACAAAATCCATTTAATTTCTTTAAGTATAAAGGTTTTTCTCCTGAAGTAACGGCGGCAGGTAACAGTCCAATTAATGCAGGAATAGATGCAGGTGTGTATCCTTTATCTGCTTATTACAATTTTGGATTTACGTTAACCCTCTAAAAATTTTATTATGAATTACTTAAAAATAAAAAATATAAAAACAGGGATGTTCTTAACCTGTGTTTTAATCTTTCTTGCAGCTTGTAAAAAAAGTTTTTTGGATGTGGAGCCGCAAGGGCAAAGAACTGCACAGAGTTTTTGGAAAACCCAGAAAGATGCTACTGAAGCAGTGAATGCTATTTATGGTAATCTCAGAAGTGCAGGGCAGGTAGGCATCGCTTCTGTTGCAATGGAAAGCCTCGGTTCAGATGATGCTGACCCCGGTGCCAAGCAAAGTGATATACCTGAAATGTATCAGTTCGATAATTTCAGTGTAACATCTTCTAACCAGTTTGTTGGTTCTTTTTGGGCAGGCTTGTATGCAGAAATCAACTTATGCAACCAGGTGTTGGATAATGTGGACAGCATGTCAACGGTGGATGCCAATCTTAGAACAAGATATTTGGCAGAAGCAAAATTTGTAAGGGCTTATTGTTATTTCAGGTTGGTGAGGGCTTATGGTGATGTGCCCTTGCATTTAAGTGTGCCGAAAACACCTGCTGAATTTAATAAGGCAAGAAATGCTGCATCAGAAGTATGGACTGCCATTGAAAAAGATGTAACAGATGCAGAAGCAGTTCTTCCGGTTACTTATAGTTCATCCATTGATAATGGAAGGGCTACAAAAGGTGCCGCACAGGCGCTGCATGCAAAGGTTGCGTTGTATCAAAAAAAGTGGAGCGATGTAAAATTATATGCTGAAAAAGTTATTAATTCCGGTGCCTATAGTTTGTTTAATAATTATAGCAACCTCTTTAGTATAACCAACAAGCTGAGTACGGAATCAGTTTTTGAAATACAGGCTGATTTAATTGTTGGTGCAGAAAATGGAGCATCATTTCCCTGGTCACAAAATTCAGAATGCCAAACACCGGAAAATCAAAATGGCTGGGGCTGGAATGTACCAAGCCTTGATTTGATGAGTGCTTATTCATTGTCAGGTGATAATACACGGATGAACGCAACAGTCATTACTATTCCTGAAACGGTGGGTGGTGATAATATTATTCAAAGTGGCAATAACAATTCCAGGTATAATCAAAAAAGTTATGTGCCATCCAGTTTCTACATTTCAGGTTATCCAAGAGGTTGCCAGAAAAATATTCTGGCTATCCGCTATGCAGATGTGTTATTAATGAATGCAGAAGCAAATAATGAATTGTCAAGTGCAGCATTAGCTACAAGCAGTTTGAATCTTGTAAGAAGCAGGGCAAGTTTGCCAGCCACAACAGCAACAGACCAGGCAGGATTACGAACTGCAATATGGAATGAACGCAGATTGGAACTGGCAATGGAAAATGACCGCTACTTCGATATAATTCGCCAGGGAAGGGCAGCAGCCATTTTTGGTACAAAAGGATGGACTGCCAATAAAAACGAAGTGTGGCCCATACCGTATAATGAAATCCTATTGAGCGGAGGTAAATTAACCCAGAACAAGGGTTACAATTAATCAGTTGTTTCAAAAATTATTCATCAAAAAAAATTATCAATCATGAAAAATAATTTTCATAACTCATTCAGGTTTGTTATTGCAGCAATAACTTTTAGTATGCTGTTTTCATCTTGCTATAAAAAATACAATGCGGAAGATTATGCCCCGTTGTTTGTTATTAATGGATATGCCAAGGTAAGTGAAATAGAACCCACAAAACTAATTGCCTATTGGAATTTTGAAGGCAATTTAAAAGACAGTGTTTCCAACACCGCAGCTACCGGAACCAATACAAGTTTTGTTACAGGTTATGTTGGCAGTGCATTGCAGGGAGCAAACAATGGTTTTGCTGTAGCAGATATTTCTACTCAAATAGCAAAAGTGAATGGAAGTATTACATTGAGTTTTTGGATGTATTATCCAAATACAACTACAACGGATGATAATTGGGTGAACATTGTTACCATTACCAATCCTTCACAGTATCAACCATGGAATGCTCCATTCTGCGGCAATTTTAATTTCTTAAAATATCCTGGCTCTGACCGTAACAATGGTGCAACTTCTCAATTTGGTTATCATGTAAGAAATGTATCAGGAACTGGAAATTGGTGGGACGGCCCTGAAAACTGGTTTAACAATTTATGGACAGGTTCTGTATATAACAATTGGGTAAACTGGACTTTTACATACAATGCAACAGCTAAAACATTTAATATTTATAAAAATGGCGCACAATGGAAAAGTGATGGATGGGTTGACCCGGGCGGTAGTAATGCCTATCCGCAGGTTCAAAATAGTTTTTCCAATCTTCGTTTCAATGCCCCACCAACAAAAATTATTTTTGGTGGCAATACAGATACAGGAGTAACAACAGACCAAACATGGGGCAAATCAATAAAAGGTTATGATGGCAAGCTGGACGAAGTAAGGATTTATAACACTGCACTTACACAAACACAACTGCAGGCTATGATTGGCTTACAGGCAAAAGGAAGATTATAAGATACGCTGCTTAAGACTTTGAATTGAACAGATGCAAAAAAACATGTTTCACATTATTTCATTGCTGTTGCTTTTTTCTGGTTGCAAAAAGAAAATTGAGGATACACCAGTTCCTGTTTCACCATCGGGAAGCATGAACCTGGTATTAAAAAAAGTAAACGACCAGTTAATCAGCACATCATCAGTTCAATTATCAAATAACAATGCAGTTCTTCTGTTGAGTTTCTCATCAAAAATTGATAGAAGTACAGTTGCCAATTCATTAACATGGAATGCAGTACCTGCATCTTTAAATGTACCTGTTACTATAAACTATACCAATGGCGATTCAGTGCTGATGATTCAGCCACAATCGCCATTGGTTTTTTTAACGCAGTATGCTGTTTCAATAACCAATACATTAAAGTCAACCAATGGCGTTGCTTTGGCATCATCTTTTTCACTCACCATACGAACGGGTATTGACCCCTCAAATAAATTCCCTGTTATCTCCGATAATGCTTTGCTCGACACTGTTCAAAAAAGAACGTTTAAATATTTTTGGGATTATGGGCATCCTGTTTCCGGATTAGCAAGAGATAAAACAAATACCAGCGAACTGGATGATTGTTCTATTGGGGGAACAGGGTTTGGCATCCTTACTATTCCAATTGCTGTAAATAGAAATTTTATTTCACGGGCAGAAGGTTTTGCACGGATGCAGAAAATTGTTGGATTCTTAAAAACAAATGCAACAACTTTTCACGGGGCATTTCCGCATCGAATAAATGGTACTACAGGTGCAGTTATAACATGGCAGCCAAAAGATGATGGTGCTGATTTGGTGGAGACTTCTTTCTTAATGATGGGACTATTAACAGCGAGGCAATATTTTAACGGCACTGATGCGAATGAAAGTTTGCTGCGTAATGATATTAATACGTTGTTTAATAATGTTGAATGGGCATGGTTTAAAAAAGATAATCAAAATGCGTTGTATTGGTTGTGGAGCCCCAATCATAACTGGGATATTACGTTTATGATACGTGGATGGAATGAAACACTAATTTCATACATATTGGCAGCATCGTCCACTACTCATACTATTGCAAAAGAAGTGTATGACAATGGGTTTGCCAACAATGGCGGTATTACAAACGGTCAACAGTATTATGGCATCTCATTGCCTCTCGGCAGTGCTTTTGGAGGCCCTTTATTTTTATCACAGTATTCTTTTTTATGTATTAAACCAACCGGGTTAAATGATGTGTATGGCAATTATGAATTGCAAACAAAAAATCATACGCTGATTAACCGGGCTTATTGTATTGAAAATCCTAAAAACTATTTTGGTTACGCTGATTCATGCTGGGGACTTACTGCCAGTTCTTCAAATATTGGTTATACAGCCTGTTCGCCCAACAATGATATTGGCGTAATTGCTCCAACTGCAGCTTTATCTTCTTTTGCTTTTACACCCAATGAATCAATGCAGGCGATGAAATATTTTTATTATAAGCTGGGCAATTTATTATGGAAAGATTATGGATTTGCGGATGCGTTTAATTTGAATACAAATCCTGTTTGGGTTAGTCCGCAGGAACTGGTTTATAACCAACTGCCAATAATGATTGCAATTGAAAATTACAGGTCTGGATTGATTTGGGATTTGTTTGTTTCCTGTCCGGAAGTAAAAGCAGGTATGCGGAAATTAGGGTTTACTGCTCCTTATTTATAAGTAAAAATTTTAAAATTGTATGTGTCGTAAATTTCTTTTCATGTGGTTGTTTTTTACAACTGCGTCGGTAGCTTCATTTAATATAGTAAGAGCTCAGCCAAAACAAAAAATTAGTGACAAAATAAAAACAGCAGAAGCGATAAGCAAATTCAATGATGAGACTGACATATTCAAATTCTTCAAAGAAAATAAAAAGAAAAAATACCTGACCGTTGCCCCGTCTGAATTAGAAAAATTAACCGACGAACAATTTCTGGAACGCATTCAATACGATTATACTAAACTATGTTTAGAAACAAAAGACTCTATAGTTACAGTAGAAGTTGATGGGTACATTATTAATCTTTTGCCTGTTGCTGCTAAAAATGGCTGGGTGGATAGAAATGTTGCAGCGAAGGAGGTTCTTCAATATTTAACTGAGTTTAATAATGCTAAAACTAAGCATGGGTTTTTCCCAAGGTCGTTTAATAGAAAAACCGGTGAAAAGGCATCTGTTGATTATTGGACATTTGGGAAACCTTACGATGTTTATGGAACGGCTGTTATTGCCGCTTCATTAAAATATTTTATCAGCAATTATTTTAACAGGCACAACGAAACTGAAAATAAGATTAGAAGTTTATGCAAAATAATCAATGATAAAATTGATTGGAACTTTGCATATAATGAAGCAAGAAGATGTTTTACATGGTTTAAAAATGGAGAAAATGCTGAAGTCTTTGACGGTAAAGATTTACTTGGCATTTGGGATGAAACTTTTTTTATTCAATTAGTGGCACTAAGTGATACAAAATGGAAACACAGTCTTGAAGCATATAATAATTTTGTATCAAAGCTTCAGGTAGATACAATGTATGGTTATCGCTTTTATCCTACTCCACAAACTGGATATGCAGCACAAACCTTTATTTGGTTTGATTTACGCAATTACAAAGATTCAGTTTGCATTAAAAATAACCTCAATTATTTTGAAAGCATCAGGAACGCTGTATTGATGCAGATTGCTTACACTAAGGCTAACCCTAAACAATATCTGCATTACGGAAAAATGTGGGGTATAGGAGAAATTCAAAACGATAAAGGTGATATTCAATTAGAGGAAGTATTCAGCAGCCTTACGTTTGAACCTGATTCTGCTATCAAGTGTTTGCGGAATATTTATACAACTTTCAAAAGCAAAGGTATTTATTCCAAAGAAGGAATGCACGGCAGGGTCAATGTCTTGAGTGGAGAGATTGAGCCTTTGGGAAAAAATACATCCTGGTTTAGTTTTTATTTGCCCCTCAATGTTTTGTATATAGAAAATTATCGGTCTGGCTTATTATGGAAACTATCCCAATCCACACCTGGATATATAAAGGCGTTTCATAAAGCCGGTCTAAATTAAATATTAAAAAAGAAAAATGACATGAAAGCTAATTTCAAAATTATAATGGCTCTAAGTTGTATGTTTTATGCCCAGATATATACTGTAAATGCTCAAACTATTGCTAAAAAATATACATCCATTCAAACCCCCTATTTAAAAACATTACAGAACCATTCACAATTAATAGTAGATGGTAAACCCTTTTTAATGGTAGCCGGAGAATTGCATAATTCAACATCATCTGCCCCTGAATATTTCAGCCAGGCTATGCAAAATGCAAAAGCAATGAATTTGAACACCGTTATTGCTTCTGTTGCGTGGGAGCAGTTTGAACCGCAGGAAGGAACATTTGATTATTCATTGATTGATTTTATCCTTAAAAACGCCAATGAAAAAAATCTGAAAGTTGTTTTAATATGGTTTGCCACCTGGAAGAACGGCGAATCTTCTTATACACCACTTTGGGTGAAAAAAGATACTAAGCGATTTTTCCGTATCAAAAATAAAGCAGGTGAAAACATGACAGCCGTATCTCCTTTTTGTGAAGAAGCGATGAAGGCGGATGCAAAGGCATTTGTACAATTGATGAAGTATATAAAAGAGAAAGATGTTAACCATACCATCATTATGATGCAACCCGAAAATGAGGCAGGGGCTTTTTCGGAAATGGATTATAATGAAGTGGCAATAAATAAATATAAGGAGCAGGTGCCACAGCAATTAGTTAATTATCTTTTTGCAAATAAAGATTATTTAGAAAAAGAACTGAAAACTTCATGGCTGGCTAATGGCGCAAAACAAAAAGGAACATGGGCTGAACTTTTTGGAGAAAATAATTATGATGCACAGAATTTTTTTATGAGCTGGCAGTATGCAACGTTTATGAATTATGTATGTAAAGAAGGAAAGAATATTTTGCCGCTTCCCATGTATGTAAATTCCTGGCTTGTTCAATTCCCGGAAGAAATGCCCGGTAAATATCCTAATGGCGGGCCAGTATCAAGAGTGATGGATATTTACAAAGCTGCTGCACCTGCTATTGATTTTATTGCGCCGGATATTTACTTGCCTAATTTTAAAGAAGTGTGCAGCATGTATTCAAGGGCATCAAAAAAAAATCCTTTATTCATTCCTGAATGTGAAAGAATAAATCCCGGTAAAGCCTACTATGCTTTTGCAGAACACAATGCTTTAGGTTTCGGGCCTTTTGGAATTGAGTCTTTAATTAGTGATGATGCCTATTCTTTAAGCTTTAAACTACTAAAAGATGAATTGTTACCTGTGATTGAAAAGTACCAGGGAACAGGCAAAATGAAAGGGATTTTGAAAGAAGGAAACGAAGATACAATGAGTGTTATAGTAGGGCAATACAGGTGCATCATTGAATTTATTGAAAAAGGAAAAAACGCTTACGGAATTATTATTCAAACCGGCGAAGATGAGTTTTTGATTGCAGGCTTAAATTTAAAAATCAGTTTCTTTTCCAATCTTCCTTCACAAAAAATATACATTGGTCAGGTACAGGAAGGAGGGTACACAAATCAAAAATGGAATACCTACCGGTATCTTAATGGAGATGAAACCTGGCACAACTCTTTTTTATTTGCTAAGGGGAGAAGCTATGCTGTTGAAAATAGGAACGGTATAAAAACAGTAAAACAAATTCTGGCACCTATTCCTGTATTGAATCAGAATCTGGAATCAAACTTACAGCAACAACAAGTAGCTTGCCCCGGTATTTATAAAGTAAAGCTTTACCAAATAAAATAAGAAAGTTATTATTAGTACGGGTCAAAACCATAGCAAAGGCATATCCAAAGCATGAAAACGGTACAAACAAGAGTTTGCATAAATCCAAATATGTGCAGTGTATCATTGGCAAAAGTGAACTTTTGGCTTTATGCTACTCAATAAAATCAAATCACATTTCAAGATGTATGAACACCAGTTTGTAACTATGGAAGAGTTTTGCCTGTACACCGGCATTAAAAAAGATGAGGTTGTTTTGTTCTTAGCAGCCTAAAAACTTGTTCAAAAAATAGGCTGGTTAATATCATTTTACGCTGATATTTCCTTAAATTTACAGTACCGATTTGCACCAAAAGCAACTAAAAAAGCTGGTGAGTAAATAATATTAACCTGCGGAGGGTATTGATTTTAAAGAGATTGAGTTGGGGTTACAAATCTCTAGCTCTCCGCAAAAAAAATTACAAAACATTTTACTGGCGCTGGTTTCAAGCCTGCGCCAGTAAATTTTAAGGCACACTGCATAAACTCGTAATAAAGGCTTGGCTGGTTCAATTTCCGTTGTTTTATGTTTCAGCAAAACCTCTGCATAACTCATTACCCACCTTTATTAATAATTTAATAACTGCTATACCGTTTGGAGTATCAAATAAAAACCAGGAAATATGCAACTACAAAAAAAGGCAGTAAACATTTTCTTTTTAATTGTATTCCTGCATTTTGCCGCCGGGGCACAGCCATTTGCTGCTGAAATAGCCGCTTTTAAAAAGAAGGATTCCATTTCTTTTCCACCACAGGATGCTATTCTTTTTTTGGGCAGTTCTTCGTTTACAAAATGGACAGATATACAAAACTATTTCCCCGGGCATACTATATTAAACAGGGGTTTTGGCGGCTCTACTTTACCCGACTTAATCCGTTATGAGCAGGCAGTAATTTTTCCCTACCGGCCCAAACAGGTTGTAATTTATTGTGGCGAAAACGATATTGCGTCAGCTGACAGTATCAGCGGCGAAATAGTTTTTAAACGGTTTAAACGATTGTTTCAGGATATAAGAAATCAATTCCCAAAAATTCCATTGGTGTATATCTCAATGAAACCTTGCCCGTTACGCTGGCATATGCAGGAAAGGTTGGTAGAGGGAAACAGTTTGATAAAAAAATATTTAAAAAAGAAAAAGCAAACAAAATTTATAAGTGTATGGAAAAGTATGCTTGACCCTGATGGTAAACCCAGAGAAGATATTTTTATTGAAGATAAACTGCATATGAATGCAAAGGGCTATGCTATCTGGCAAAAAATAATTGAGCCCGTATTAATTAAATAATCAGGTATATATGCTGCAAACAGTACTACTTATAATTTTTATTGCCGGTTATACAGCTATAGCTTTTGAACATTCGTTAAAAGTTAATAAGGCAGCTTCTGCTTTAATAACGGGTGTACTTTGCTGGACCATTTATATTATACAGGCCGATGATGCACATGCAATAAGCGAAGAATTACTGCATGGTTTTGGAGAGATAGCTTCTATCTTGTTTTTTCTTTTAGGTGCCATGACGATTGTAGAGTTAATAGATTCCCACAACGGCTTTGATATTATTACGCAGCAAATATCTACAAAAAGCAAAAGACAATTATTATTCATCATTGCCATCATTACTTTTTTTCTTTCTTCATTGCTCGATAATTTAACCACCGCAATTGTAATGGTATCGCTTTGTATAAAGTTATTGCCTGAAAAAGAAGACCGGCTCTGGTTTGCAAGTGTAATTATAATTGCATCAAACCTGGGTGGCGCATGGTCGCCGTTGGGAGATGTTACTACAACCATGCTTTGGATAGGCGGACAAATAACAGCGCTGAATATCATCTGCAAATTATTTATCCCCTGCCTGCTGGCATGTATTGTACCAGTATTAATTGTAGCAAACCGGTTTAAGGGAAAATACCTGCAGGCTTTGCCGGTTAGCGATAGTACAACAGCAGAAAAAAAAGAAGGGAAAATTATTTTAATAGCAGGCCTTGGATTTTTATTGTTTGTGCCTTTATTTAAATCGATAACACACTTACCGCCTTTTATGGGCATGTTGCTGGCCTTGGGATTAATGTGGGTTATTACAACTATCATTCATAAAAATAAAGAAGCCGAGTACAAGGAAAAGTTTACCGTAGCAAGAGCATTGCAGAAAATTGATACACCAAGTATTCTTTTTTTTGTAGGTATTTTATTGGCTGTATCTGCTTTGCAATCTGCCGGGTTGCTTAAAACCATGGCTGCGGCACTTAACGATACTTTTAAAAACGACTATATCATCGGAACCGTTTTAGGTTTACTTTCTTCTGTAGTGGATAATGTGCCGCTGGTGGCCGCATCGCAGGGCATGTACGACTTAAATACTTATCCTACCGATCATCCGTTTTGGGAATTTTTAGCGCTTACAACCGGTAGTGGTGGCAGTGCCATAATTATTGGCTCTGCCGCCGGTGTTGCAGTAATGGGTATTGAACAGATCAATTTTTTGTGGTACCTCAAAAAGATCAGCTGGATTGCGCTGGTTGGTTTTGCTGTTGGCATAGCAGTCTTTTTATTACAACTCTATCTTGTTGGTTAATCTGTTTTACATTGGCTGAAATTAATAATTTATTTCAACCACTTTTTTATCACGTAATTTTTGCATTGGTGCCGGTACAATAGCTATAATTTCTTCCCTGAGTGTATTGATGAGTTTGGTTTTAATATGATTGCGATGCGTAACAAGACTTACCTCACGGGATGGACATGGCCGCTTAAATTGTTTTACCAGTTTAAGCTGGTCTTTACTAAATTCCATAACTGCCAGTTCAGGTAAAATGGTAAGGCCGTCACTTTTGTCAACCATTCGTTTTAAGGTTTCAATGTTACCGGTTTCGTATTTAAAATGAAGATCACTGCTCTTTCTTAATTCGCAAAGGTTTAATATCTGCGATCGGAAACAATGGCCTTCTTCCAGTAACCAAAGCTGGCTGGGATCAATTTCATTTGCCAGCACATATTTTTTTTCGGACAAGGCATTTTTTTTAGAGGCGTACACAAAAAGTTCTTCGTAAAAAAGTACATCTTCTTTTATAGACGGGTCTTTAAGCGGAGTAACCACTATGCCGCAATCCAGGCGGTTGTTTTTAAGTTCAAGAATAACCTCTTCGGTGATCAGTTCTTTAAGAACGAGATTCAGTTTAGGATATTTTTCTCTCATTGATTTATACAATGGAGGCAATAAATATGGTGCCAGCGTTGGAATAATACCAATACGTAATTCGCCGGTAAGCGTATCCTTCTGGTCGTTGATGATTTGTTTGATCATTTGGGCTTCATGCAGCGCAATACGAGCCTGGGCTATAATATCTGTACCGATTTCAGTAGGTATTACAGGTTGTTTGGTACGGTCAAAAATTTTTAACCCAAGTTCTTCTTCCAGCTTTTGAATCTGCATGCTGAGTGTTGGCTGGGTAATAAAGCATTTTTCAGCAGCCAATGAAAAATGCCGGTAGGTATCCAATGTTACAATGTATTCCAGTTGTGTTAAAGTCATAGATAATATTTATATAATCATAAAAATAATCAATTTGCTTTATTATCAATCCTGCTGTAGTTTTGAAACAAATAAAAAATCATTACTCATAATTTAATATCAATCTTAAAACAATGGAAAATAACACAGCCCAGGGCAAGTGCCCGTTTTCTGGTGGGGCCCTGAAACAAAGTGCAGGTGGCGGTACAAGAAACCGTGACTGGTGGCCCAATCAACTAAAGTTAAACATCCTCCGTCAGCACTCTTCGCTCTCTAACCCGATGGGTGAAACATTCAACTACGCCGAAGAGTTTAAAAGCTTAGACTTGGATGCAGTAAAGAAAGACATTTTTGATTTGATGACCACTTCGCAAGCCTGGTGGCCTGCCGACTTCGGGCATTATGGACCACTCTTTATCCGTATGGCCTGGCACAGTGCAGGCACTTACCGCATTCAGGATGGTCGTGGTGGTGGTGGCTCAGGGACACAGCGATTTGCACCACTTAACAGCTGGCCCGATAATACCAACCTTGATAAGGCACGTTTATTATTATGGCCTGTAAAAAAGAAGTATGGTAAAAAACTTTCCTGGGCAGATCTGATGATACTTGCAGGCAACTGTGCACTGGAATCGATGGGCTTAAAAACTTTTGGTTTTGGTGGTGGCCGTGAAGATGTTTGGGAACCCGAAGAGGATGTGTATTGGGGTTCGGAAAAAGAATGGTTAGGTGATAAACGTTATACCGGCGACCGTGAACTGGAAAATCCGCTTGGTGCTGTGCAGATGGGGTTAATCTATGTAAACCCCGAAGGACCTAACGGAAACCCTGATCCACTGGCTGCTGCCCGTGATATACGGGAAACCTTTGGCCGCATGGCGATGAACGATTACGAAACGGTGGCGCTGATTGCTGGCGGACACACATTTGGAAAAACACATGGTGCTGCAGACCCTGGAAAATATGTTGGTAAAGAACCTGCTGCTGCAGGCATTGAAGAGCAAAGCCAGGGCTGGAAAAATACATTTGGCAGCGGTAATGCCGGCGATACTATTACCAGCGGGCTTGAAGTAACGTGGACGACAACCCCAACAAAATGGAGCAATAACTTTTTTGAGAACCTGTTTGGCTTTGAATGGGAATTAACCAAGAGCCCGGCAGGTGCACATCAATGGCAACCAAAAAATGGTATGGGTGCCGGTACCGTGCCCGATGCACATGATGCAGCAAAACGCCATGCGCCCATGATGCTTACTACCGATCTTGCATTACGTGTTGATCCTGCTTACGAAAAAGTTTCAAGACACTTTTTTGAAAACCCGGCTGAATTTGCTGATGCTTTTGCAAAAGCATGGTTTAAACTTACACATCGTGATATGGGACCACGTGCCCGTTACCTTGGTAAAGAAGTGCCTGCAGAAGATCTTATCTGGCAAGATCCTGTTCCTGCTGTTTCGCATAAACTTATTGATGATAAAGATATTTCCGCTTTAAAATCCAAAATCCTTGCCAGCGGATTAACGGTGTCTCAATTAGTATCTGCAGCCTGGGCATCTGCATCTACATTCCGTGGCTCCGATAAACGTGGTGGTGCCAACGGTGCAAGAATTCGTCTTGCACCACAAAAATACTGGGCTGTAAACAACCCGGCGCAACTGGCAAAACTGTTAGATAGTTTTGAAGCTATTCAAAAAGAATTTAACAGCACCGGTAAGTATGTTTCTATTGCCGACCTTATTGTTTTAGGCGGATGTGCAGGTGTTGAGCAGGCAGCAAAAAATGCCGGACATACAGTAACAGTACCATTTACACCCGGCCGTACCGATGCATCGCAGGAGCAGACAGATGTAGAATCATTTGCGGTGCTGGAACCTGTTGCAGATGGCTTCCGCAATTACCTTAGTAGCCGTGCCGCAGCATCATCAGAAGAATTACTGATAGATAAAGCACAACTGCTAACACTTACTGCACCCGAAATGACAGCATTGGTTGGTGGCATGCGTGTGCTTAATACCAATTTTGATGGCTCAGCACATGGTGTGTTTACCAAAACACCTGGCGCACTAACAAATGATTTTTTTGTAAACCTGCTCGATTTTGATACCACCTGGAAAGCAGCTGACTCCGTACAACAAGGCTTTATTGGTACAAAGCGCAGTACCGGTGACGTACAATGGACTGCCACCCGTGCAGATCTTATCTTCGGTTCCAACTCCGAGTTACGTGGCATTGCCGAAGTGTATGCATGTGAAGATGGAAAAGCGAAATTGGTACATGATTTTATAGCAGCATGGAATAAGGTGATGAACCTTGACCGTTTTGATATTGCCTGATGAAATACTGGTTAATTAATAAAAAGGTGGCATGGTAACGGCCACCTTTTTTATATTTTCCTATAAACCTGTTTAATATTACCCGTATCCGCTTTACAACTTTAATACGCCACTGATTGTCTCCTGACAAATAGCGCAGCAGAAAATTCTTTCACTAACCGAGGCGAATGCTTTCAGGTTTATAAACTACACAATGACTGTTTGTTAGTCCATTTTAAAAATGGTTGACGGCTTAAAATAAAGTTTATAAATGCAACTTACTTCAACAACTAAATACACCTAAACTACTCAATTTCAAGTTCTGCCTTTATATCTATAGCAACAGTAAAACTGAATATTACTATTGTAATTATTTTTTAACTGTAAACTATAAAATACTACTTATCGGGTATTGCAAACAGCATATTTAATAGATAGTTTTGATTTACTATTAATTCTTTCGCAGTTTTTGTAATCCTCTTTCTAAAAACATTATTACAGTTAAACAATGCCGGCAAACCTGTGTATAGAGGTTATTAATGTAACCAACAAGGAGGTTCAGGAAGTTAATTTTTTTGAAGCTGAGGATTGGTGTGCTGAGTCGGAAAAAGAATTGCTCCAAAAAATGCAACGGTTATTAAATGCAGTAAGGCATCTAAGTACTTCATTTGAAATAAAAATTACTGTTGCCGTAAATGACAGCAGGGCTGCATTATTTCAAATAAATAAATGTAATACAGTTTATAAAGATGAAGCAGTACAAAAATTAAGTATTAGGGAAATAGAAGTGCTTGGATTAATAATGCAGGGTTTAACCAATAATGATATTGCAGAAAAGCTTTTCATTAGTTATGAAACCGTAAAATCTCACCGCAAGCATATACTTGAAAAAACAGGCGCAAAAAATACTGCTGCATTAATTAATTATTACCATCAAACTTTTTTTGAAAAGTAATAATTTTTTAAAATCCCCCTTTAGGGTGATTGGAATGGGGTGTTTATCAAAGATATATTTACAATATCTTTTTTAACATCAACTTTTTTTATGGAAAGAATGAACACAAATAATTCAAGCGCCGGTCTTGATCAGTATGAAACACCCTTTGCAGATATACAAGTATTAAGAGAACAGCCGGAGCAGCATGAATCGTCTCCTGCTTTTTTCTCACATTATTTTCAGGAAGTAGAAAGCCCTTTTTCCAGAACTTATGAAGCAGTTTCTTCAAACAGTGGGGTAACACAGGCTGGTGAGGAGTATGTGCAGCTTTTATCTGAGTTGAATGATTCAGAATTTGGAGAAACCATGTATGAATTGGCAAATGAACTGGAAGATACCTGGCGCAGTAAAGTATCTAACGAAACGGCAATGGGGAGTAACTATATACCCTTTGCAACACAGCAGGCTGCAGAATATTTTGCACCACTTATTACAGAGGCCGAAAGTATGATTGACCGTGTAAGTGAACATTTTTCCGGAAATAATTTTGCAGATCATTCAGAAGCGGCCATTGAATCTTTTTTTAATAATTATGAATTTAATCATGCACATTATACACCCGTGCAGGAACAGTTTTTTGGCAAAATTTTTAATAAAGTAAAATCTGTTGTTAAAAAAGGGGTGGAGCTTGCCAAGAAAGGAATTAGTGCGGTTGGAAAGCTTTTGCCTATTAATCTAATTCTTAAAAAAATTAAAGGTTTAATTAAACCATTGCTTGATAAAGTGTTGAAATTTGCCATTGGCAAACTGCCACAAAAATTACAACCCTATGCACAAACCCTTGCAAATAAATTTTTAAAGTTTGAAACAGAAAATTTTAATACTGATACTGCAACCCAGCCTGAGTTTGAATTAGAAAGTGTACAAACAGAGTTGGATAATTATATTGCACAATTTGTATTTGCTCCTAATGAGCCAGAAGCAGAGCAGCTGCTGATGAATTATGAAAATGCTTATGAAAATATAGAACGCAACAGCAATTATGAAGCAGCTTATTCCAACATTCCTGCATTGGATGTTGCAAGGCAGCAATTTATTAATGAATTAAAAAACCTGCAGCAGGGAGAAAGTCCTGCTCCGGCAATAGAAAGATTTTTGCCAGCCGCAATTTTAGCATTACAGCCAATTATAAAAATGGCCATTTCTTTAATTGGAAGGCAAAAAATAATAAACTTTCTTGCTGGTTTATTGGCAAAACTTGTAAGTAAATATGTACCTGCCGAAGTTGCGCAACCATTAGCAGCAAGCATAATTGATGTAGGCATGAGTGCTATTGGTTTTGAAGTGCATGAAACAGGCAAAACTGATTTGGCTTATGAAGCAATAGCAAATACTGTTGAAGAAACTGTGCAGCATATGAATAATCTGAATGAGGCTGTTTTAAACGACTCAGAAGATTTAAGTATGCATTTGCTGGAAGCATTTGAACAGGCTGCAGCAAATAATTTTCCACCACAATACATAAAAGAGGAGTTAAGGCCGAGTAAACAAAGGGCCTTGTGGGTGGGCATGCCACGAAATGCACCGATAAAATTGTATAAAAAATTTACGCATGTTTACGATATAGTGATTGAACCACAAACAGCCAATGCCGTAACCACTTTCAGAAACCTTCCTTTAGCAAATTTTTTAAGGGATAAGTATGGCCTTGATACTGCAAAGCCTATAAAAGCAAAAGTGCATTTATACGAAGCTAAGAAGGGTGCAAGACTTAGCCTGATAAGCAAATATGAAAAATTACCCGGCCTTAATGCAAGGCAACCAAAAGCATGGGTGCAGTTATTACCTTTAACAAAAAAAGCAGCCGCCCTGCTTTTAAAAGAACCTGCTTTAGGTGTTGATGCTGCCAATAAACACTTAACTACACGGTTTAGAACAAAACCCGGCCATCGTTTTTATTATTTAGAAATTGATGGTGCAAGGTTACGCATACCGCAGGTTAACCGGAGTAAACACAATCATCAGGATAATGGACAACCACAATCCGCCACCGAAAGCAGATCTGCAGATATCCAAGCAGTTATAAACTTTATAAAATCTGACATACAGATAAATTACTTTTTTAGTGAAGAAGACGCAAAGAATGTGGTTGAAAAATTAAACAGAAATGATTTTTTAGGTGCCGCATTAAGCATACGTCAATCAGTAAAAAACGTGTTGAATGATATTTTGATAAAAAATATTGCCAGTAAAGTAAAAATAGTTCATGAAGCGCTGCCTGAATTGTATTTAGAAAATATAAATGACCAGCAGGAACAATTTGCACCATTGGCCGCATTGGGTAAAATGGCAGGTAAAGAAATTATAGCCGGGCTTATTGAAAAATTGGTAGATAAAATTTCTACTTTGGCATACGAGGCTTTGGTAAACTTCTTTAAAGCCAGGACTGCAGAATTTAAAGAGGCTCAGGCAAAACCACAGGATGGGGTTACTGTAAAAATTACATGGAACAATATACCGGGTATGACAACCATACGTGCAGTAATAAATGCTGTAAGGGGTAATTTATCAATTGGTAATCTTACTGACCTTGCCCTGCCAAGTTTTTCTATTCCAGACATTAAAATTGAAGCAGATAAAAAATTCAATTAAGTTTTTATCCTTATGCAATCAACATCATCTATATATCATTCATTATTGCGCCAGGTTATTCATTGGCAGCAGGCTGCATCAAGGCTGGCTGTATTCGATAACCTAGCTTCCGGTAATGCCTGGCATGGGATAGATCATAAGATGGGTCAGCAGATAAAAACAACTTTAAAAACCAGTATTGATGATGTAATTGCCCTTGCAGATACGCTAAAGAAACAATTAGAAAATGCACCCACACATGAAAACTTGCGGAGTGTAAAGAGGGGGTTACTGAAACTGCGTAATAATTATTTAAAGGCAGAAGAAACTATTCAGTTTTATACAGTAGCCATTAATTCCAGAACCACCCCTGTGTTGGCGGCATTGTTAAGAGCTTGTGATGTGCTTTGTGTAAAAAGTATGCAGGAGTTGCTGCAGCCCTTAGGTAAAGAAACACCCATGGTTTTAACTTATGTTGACAAAGGAGTGGGTGCCTCTATTTTAAAAGCCGGGCTGCGGTTATGGGATGGAAAAATAAGCCCGGTGGCTGCCATAAAAGTTACACAGCATAATTTGTACAGGCCTACGGCTATTATTCATGAAACCGGGCATCAGGTAGCGCATATTTTAAATTGGAATCAGGAGCTTGCCGTTGCGCTCAATAATGAATTAAAAAATCATCCTTCAATTGTTGGTGCAGCTTATGCCGGGTGGAGTAGTGAAATGGCTGCCGATGCTTTTGCTTTTGTACATACCGGCTTTGCTGCTGTTGCAGCTTTGCATGATGTGGTAAGCAGCACACCAAATGCACTTTTTGCATATCATCAGCACGACCCTCATCCCATTTCCTACATACGTGTGTTGATGAATATTGAAATGTGCAGGCAGTTTTATGGAGCCGGGCCATGGGATAACCTTGAAGAAGCTTTTAAAAACGATTATGATATTAACCTTGTAAATTTTCCTTCTGTCGGACTTATAAAAATTTGTGTACAGGCATTGCCAGATGTTGTAGGGTTACTACTAAAAAAATCATACCACTGCTTTAGTAATCAATCATTATCACAAATTATACAACCTCATAAGGTAAGCCCTAAGGAATTGGAAAAGCTGGAGTACATGGCTGGCCCTGCATTATTTACTTCACATGCCTGGATATGGAAAGAAAGCCTGCGGCTGTTGGCATTAAATGGTTATAAAATAGGAACCGGTAAAGGCAATTTACCAGCATTGTATAAACAGCAGGAAGAATGGATGAAGCAGTTAGGCTTTGCAGTGGAATTAAATTAAAAACAATTAATCATCTCAAATAAATTTTGGCAACATGACACATGAACAACTAAATTCTGAAAGAAGAAAAAATCTGCAAGAAATAGAGACCATACAAAAGCAAATTTCGGCTCAGGTAACAAAAAATCCGGTAAATGCTATGTATGAAAGAATTAATTACCTCACAGAACGTAACAGAGAAATTGAGGTATTGCTGATGCAGTTGGGAGATACAAAAATTACCGGTACAGATGTACAGATGGATATTGCAACTTCAATAGCTGCTGGCGGTGGTGGTGTGCCAACCCGGCCACAACATTTGGAGCCAGATGACTCTCTTAAAAGCACTATTATAAAAGCAGGAAATAAAATAACTGCAGTATCTGCACAAAGCCAATCAACCCAAAAAAAATAAATTTTTAAAACTACAATTATGGATATTTTAGACAACGTAATGTTTGCAACATTCTTTAGCCCATTAACCGGAGGTAGAACAATTGAAAGCGATTACATACCCAACTTACCGCCATTTCCTTTTCCTGCATTATCTAACCCGGGACCGCCTGCACCATTAGTACCGGTGTATAATTACCCTGTTGCAAATAAGTTTGATTATTGTATTTCCGATGATGTAAGCTATATAGAAAAAGGAATTTTGCGGCACTGGTACGATGTAGATAACCGCAGTGTTTATCTTGGGCCTGTGGCACCACCGCCGCAACCACAATACAGCTCTTTTCTGTATTCAAGCACCTATCATTTGCTGTATGCTTATCTTATAGAAAATACAAGGTTGCTGCAAATTTTTGAAAGAGTGATTGATATGTATCTTAATGATGAACAATTGGGCATTGCAGACAGGTTTGAAACTTTTAACTGGATTCAAAACTCCGAAAAATTATTCTTTAAAAGTGATACCCCTAAAGCAACTAACTTAAGAAGTATTATCAGGCCTAGTTCAGATGCAAGCCGCAGAAATACTTACCACCGTATGTTTGGAATGGATTTGGCATTTGGCGACATGGAATCTAAAAACAATACCATTCCTTACATAAAAGCAAAAGCATCTAATCAGCAGTTCATCGCCATATTCGAAAGATATTTATCAGAAATCTGGCAAGGTTTTATCAATGCAAGAAATACTTCCGGCTCCAACTCTGCAGATGTAAATATTTTAGTAGAACTGGCACAGCAATTACGTGAAATGCTTAGTGCAAGAAGAGGTAATGTTGGCGCCAACAGTTATGCCCGGCTCAATTTATCTAAAGAAGAATATTCATCTGTGTTAATGAATAGCTGGTTTGCATTTATTGTTTCTTATAATTCGCCGGTGGTAAATTATTTAAACTGCCAGTCCAGCACTGTGGGGGAAAGGTTATTAAAAATTGGTAATAAGGTGGGTATTCCGGCACATACAAAATGCCAGGCTTTGTTTGAAATGGCAGGCAGCGCCGCAACAGTATTACTTGCTGTTGAAGCCGGCGGTTTACTGGATGATGCCACATGGGTGCAGCAAATGCTGGTAAGTTTAAATCCTGGGGGCATTGTAACGCCTTTACGAGCTGTACAAAGAAATTTTATGAATGATTTTTTAACCGTAATAAATAACTGGGAAAAAGCAACCGGCCACCGCATAAAAAACCCCGAAGGAAATATTACCGGCACTGTTAAAATACAAACCAATGGCATGGCAGGCAGACCTGCAATGAATTAATGATTTTAAACTACATGGTATGCTGTAACAGTTTTAAAAAATAAATTGATTGCGGCATACCATTTTTATTATATACAAATGCAAATTTTCGTATTTACAATTACTCCTTACTTCAAAAATATTTTTTTATGACCTCTCCCTTTACAGATTTTGCAGGTAATGCCACTGAAAATTATACGCCTGTTTATCAACCAACCAATACCCTGGAATTTGAGGGGCCTTTTGTAGATAATTTTATAAATGCAGCCGATGAAAATTTTTATACCGAATACGAAGATTTTGAAAGGGAGCCAGAGCCAGCGTACAGCAATGAACTGGAAGAAGAGTCGAGTGCTGGGGATTTGCGTAAAGCGGTTGATTTAAATCGTAAATACATGACAATGTACCAATGGCAAAATTATTCAAAGCGGATACTCAAAGAGATTGGTATAGTAAATTCAGATGCAGTTGATGTTGAAAGCAAAGAAGGTATTGAAACATTTACAAAATATTTTGCGGATTGGCAGGAAAGTCATGGATATAAAACAAATTTGAAAGGAGTATTTGGCTTGAATAACTGGACGTATTTTCAGAAAAAAATTGGGTTGCATAGCTTAAGTAACCGGCATAATATTGATTTAAAAAAAGCAGTTAAAGATAACGCATACTATGAAAAACGCAATTGGCAAGCAGAGAAAGAAAATATTTATAAGTTTCTTGCATCTAATAAAATTACGAAAGAAGCCTTGCCTCTTAATGACGAGTATTTTGCTTATGCCATTGCAGATCTGCAATCATTAAAAGGCTTTTTTGTAGATGGGATTTTGGGGCCAAGGACATTGGCAAGCATTGGCGGTCTTAATATCCCGGATAGAGTTTTACCTACAAGTTCTACAACTTTTAAAAAATCAAAATGGCATAATTTTATAAAAAATACAGTTTCATGTGCTACGGAGCCTCTAGTATATGGCAAAAGTACCTTTGCGGCAGTTGTAAAAGCAATACAAACTGCAAAAGATGAAAATCATTACATCTATATTGCCGGATGGATGCTTGATATTACTTTTCCACTTTTGCCAAACGATCCAAGTACAACCTTATCATTACTTTTGCAAAATGCAATGAATAATGGTGTTGAAGTTAGAGTATTGGTCTGGGGCGGTAACCCTTACTATCAGGATGAGTTAAAAAAAGCTGAAGCAATAATTAATAATCGATCAATCCAAAATGGTAACGGATTATTGATAAAAGACAATGTTACTTACGGTTCTCCCATCCTTGCTCAGGGTTTACATGCATTGAGAGTAGCCATAGCAGCCGTACCGTCTCCTGTTGCATCACTTCTAAGTAATTTAGATACATGGAAAACCCTTAATAAATATTCAAATGTAAGTAACGAAGGAAGCCATCACGAAAAAATTATTATAGTAAAAGGTAGCGAAGGACTAATTGGTTTTTGCGGCGGTGTAGATATCAATCCAGATAGAATAGGCGCATTTGAAAATGATAAAATCACGCCAAGGGAAATAAAAGGATTTGATGAAAATGGTATGCCAGAAATAGCTTGTTCTTGGAATCAGCCTCTTGAAATATTACATGATGTTCACTGTAAACTTAATGGAAAGGGTGCTTTTCAATTATTGCAACGTTTTATTTGGAGGTGGCGACAAGCATTCCGTGGTAATCAAGATATACGAATGGGTGCAAAATTAAGAGGGGAAAATGATGCGGCACCCGCCGATGCACTCTATGGTGATGGTATTTCAAATGTAAAAATAATCAGCACTTTCAATCAAAATAATGGTGCAATTATCGACCGTTCTATTTATAATACTGTAGTTACAGCAATCACAAATGCTGAAACAAGTGTTCATTTAGAGTGTCAGTACATGATATCTGTTGAAATTGCAAAATTGTTAAATTATAAATTAAAAACACCAGGTTTTACTGTTTCTATACTTACTCAAGATGATAAATTTGCAAGAGCAGATATCCCTATAATTAAAAAAATGAGAAAAGCTTTTTTAGACGCTTTATATGGTGGAGCCGATAGAAGTAATCCCAAAATAAGTATATGGAGTCTTGATCCGGATGCAGCATTTCCTGCACGACATAAAGTACATTCAAAATTGTATATTGTTGACAGAGAGCTGATAATTATCGGCTCTGCAAATTGCTCAAGACGTTCGATGACACATGATAGCGAAACTGCTGCGGTTATTTTTAATGATGGAGAAAACAAAAATAAGTTTGTTGATTTAATAGAAACAAAGTATGAAAAAATTACTAAGTGGATACCCTATAAACCAAATGATAAGGTAAAGGATATTGATATTGAATTAACTGAAAAAATTAATGACTTTTTTAGCTCTAGTTCTACCTTGTCTATTGGCTTGGGAGTAGCTTTAGGTGCTTCTGGAATTATACAATTAATTGGACCTTTTATTTTACAATTACCGCCAATAATTCAAATGATTGTTGACCCTTATGATGTAAGAGTTTTAAATGATGAGGAAACAATGCCAAATTTTGAAGAATACTTATTAGTTAACGAAAACCCCTTAGCCTCTCCAACAAACCTTAAATTCTCACCCGCCACAGCAACTTTTTTTTCTCCAGAAATAAATAGCGATAAAACTAAAAAGAATACTTATTCCCTAAGCAAGTCTGGTGTTACTGTAGCTGCAATTACTGCTGCACTTAGCCAAACAATAGATTTGGGGTTTATTCAACTTTTTTTAACTGATATGAATACAAGGGCAACAGGAGTAAAATACCAAATTGATACTTCTTACACAACTTTTGATGCTGTACTTACCGAAGCCATTCATCAATTTCAAATCAGCAACTTCCTTAACTCTGATGAACACGACGGTATTTTGGGACAATCTACTCTTGAAACGCTTGGTATATTTAATCATGGCTTAAAATCAAAATTAAACAGTGCAGGTTTTTATGGTCAATCGCAACTAAACCGCAGCGATGTTAAACCGCAGGTTCCGGTGCTTACTAACAGTGAATTTACTGCGGTAAACTGGTACCAGTCAATTGTTAAACCAGCCTGGCTGGGTGTAAAAATATCTGACGGTGTTCATATTTTGTTATATAGAAAATTAAAAGAGGCCGAAACATGGCTTGCAGCACAACCGCAATACGCAGGTTTATCTGCTGCAAAAATTGGGGCTGCTATTGGATTTAATGCAGATACCAGGTTCAGTGGTGCAAGATTGTCATCAGATAAACAAGCCATGCATGGCTTTGGGCTTGCACTTGATATTAATGTAAATGGCAACCCATGGATTGGTGCTGGCTGGGTAAAGTATGATACCGAGTTGTTGAAAGAAAGAACAAGGATGTTAACTGCATTGAAAAATGCTTCAGGTAATTCGCAATTACCCGGTAGCAATGTATTTGAGTATTTGCACAGTATTGCACAATTTTCTGGTAATGATACCCGGCAGGCTTATCAAACTTTAAAAAGCCGAAGCGATGAATTTGTTAAATATTTAAAATCTAACAGTGCTGAGTTAAGTTACTGGAATAAATCACAATCTTTCGGCAGCAGAAACCCTTTAAATGGTTTTTTAAATCTTCATGCAGATCTTGTATATGCATTGCGCCATGTGGCTGGCCTGGCATGGGGCGCATTAGACTTTGGGCCAAGAGCAAATGGAGATATTATGCATTTTGATTTACGGACTATTGGTATTGGAAAATTACTTTGCAGTAAAGTAGGGGGGTATGTGCCTTCTGCTGGTCATCCTTTAATAGCTAATGAAAGTTTTGTAGCAGAAGAATTTTATGATGAAACTGAGGAAAGTGAAAAGTTGAATATGTATGATTTAAACGAAGCAATGCATCATCAGGACGAAGCAGTATTTGAAAGTTTAGAAAGTACTACCCGGCCTGCAGGGAATAATACTTTTAAAAAACCTGTTGCTTTTGTTACAATAAAAGGGCATAAGCAAGGTGTAATTAAAGGTAATGTTATACAAAAAGGAAAGGAAGGCAGTATTGCTGTATTTCAAATTCAACACCAGGTAATGTCTCCCCGTGATGCTGCTTCTGGTATGGCTACTGGCAAACGAATACATAAACCTGTAACTATTATAAAAGAAGTTGATACAGCATCAGTTAAATTAATGAATGCCTTAATAACAAATGAATCGCTGAATGAAGTGATAATAAATTGCTGGAGGCCACAAAGTGCAGGTAATATAACGAATGCAGCGGGTGATGTAAATTATTATAGAATTAAACTTACAGATGCATTTATAAGTAATATTTCGCAAAACCTGGGAGCAGAAAATAATACTACAGAAAAAAAATATGCAGCCACCGAAATTATTGAACTGTGGTATAAAAAAATTGAATGGAATTATTTGGAAGGAGCTGCTGTTAGAGGTGAAGATGATTTGCAAACTATGAATGAACTTACACTTCATGAAGCAATAGAGGAAGCTGAAGGGGATGAAAGCAGAGGGGTATTTGAAGTCGATCTGGCAGATGAGGCTGATTTGTTTTCATAAGAGTATTTGTGTTTGATTTAATAAATTAATAATTGATTGTAATTCATTAAACAAAATTTAATTTATCGTTTCATACTAATATAAAACTGACGGGTATTTATTATACATTGACAACTTAGTATTCTTTTATTGTTTAAAAGATGTACCAAACAGGGACACTTGGTCAATAATATATTTCTAATTTTGTTGGTAATAGGTAAAAAAATTATTTAAAGGGATTGTTCTCCTATAGAAACTTGTCACACAATAAAACACTATTTATGCTCATAATAAGGTATCTCATCGTGGCTTGCAGTTTCTTTCTGTTGCCAATAAGCCATGGTAACAATATGCCCGCCGGGGGCTTTTAACGAACGGCCGAATATGGCGTTAATGGTATTGAAAGTATAATCGGTTACACCTACTGTAAAAGTTTCGGGTGCAAGGGGAGCAGGCGGTGGTGGCGGAGGAGCTGCTTCACCTTCTGCAGGTTTTGTAACAGGGGCCACAGCTTTAGGCGCAGGAGAAGGTACTGCTATAACGGTAAAGCCATTATATTCCAATATTTTTTTTAAGAAGCTGACTCTTTCAGGCGTAACATTTTTTTCAACGATGCCACATTTAACACCATCCCCATTGGGGCCTGTGGCCAGTTCTTCAAATTCGTGGTTTTTATTTATTGCCATGTGATGAGTTTAGGAGTTTAGAGGTTTAGGGGTTTAGGTTTAGGAAACTGCTCACTAAACTTCTAAAACCCTAAACCACTAAACCATACTTTGTATATAATCATAAATCCAGCTTAATAACCCTGTTAAAATAATACCTGCTGCACAAATGATCAAGGCAAATTTTGTTGCAGGATGAATATTTATTTTTTCTACAGGGTTTTCATTCTTATCCATAAACATGGCACGTATCACCCTTAAATAATAATATAAAGAAACGATCATGTTTAATGCTGCAATAGTGATAAAAGCATAATTGGCTTTGGATGCACCGGCAGTTAATAAAAACAGTTTACCAAAAAAACCGGCAGTGGGAGGTATGCCCGCCAATGAAAATAATGCCAGTGCCATTATCCAGCTTAAGAATGGATTGGTTTTGTATAAGCCTTTATACTCTTCAATTTTTTCTTTACCGGTTTGTGAAGCTATGGCTGCAGCCACACCAAATGCAGCCAGGTTAGAGAAAATATAGATGAGGATAAAATACACAACAGATGAAGTGCCTTCCAATGCATTACTGCTGATGCCCACTAAAATAAAACCCACCTGCGCAATAGACGAAAAGGCTAAAAATCTTTTGATGCTTTGCTGGCGTAATGCAAAAAGATTTCCCACGATCATTGTGGTAATAGACAGCAGCATGATCATATTATACCAAATGGCTTCCATTGGCTGAAACACTTTATACAGTGTTGTGGCAAAAACAAATGCAATAGCGCCTTTGGAAACTACCGACAAAAATGAAGTGGTTGCCATTGGTGCTCCTTCATATACATCGGCCGTCCATAAATGAAAAGGAACGATGGATAGTTTAAATGCAAAGGCGGTAAATAAAAATACAAATGCCAGTATCTGCAACGGGCTTTTATCAAGCAATGCAGGTAATTCTGTAAAACTGATGGTACCTGTTGCACCATACAGTAACGAAATACCGAATAATAATATTCCCGAAGAGAAGGCAGATGATAAGATCATTTTCATGGCCGCCTCAGATGATATCTTTTTATCCAGGTCAAAATTGGCCATGGCTGCAACAGGAATGGTTGCCAGCTCCAGTGATAAAAAGAACATTAAGAAATTGCCGCTTGATATTAAAAAGTTCATGCCCAATAAAGCGGAGAGCAGTAAAATAAAATATTCAGGCAAGTGGTCACACTTTTTAAACCAGTCGGCAAATAATAAAGAGATAAGGTAAACCGCCAGGTTAAGGATATTTTTTTGCAGGATAAACAATGCTGTAGCCTCGTACATACCATCGAATAAACTGCCTTCTTCATTGAAAAAAAATCCGGCAATAAAATTCAGTAATAACAATACCTGTATCAGCATCAGCATAGCATCATTCTTCATGCCTTTGCCAATTTTTATAAACAGCAGCAGGAAGATGATGAAGGTTATGGTAAGCTCAGGTTTTAGTATCGTAGAAAATTCATTCATTCAATGGTTACATTTATTTTACTGCAGATATTTTTTGCATAATTATTTCGGCACCCGGCCTTATCAGGTCATTTAACCATGCCGGTGCAATACCAATGGCCAGTATTCCGCCAATTAAAATTATTGCAGCCAGTTTTTCATTCCAGGTGGCATCACTTAAATTTTTAAATTCTTCTTTTATTGGCCCCATGGCCGTTTGGCCAACGGCACGTAAAATATATACTGCCGTTACCACAATGCTTAAACAGGCTGCAACGGTTGCTATACGATGAAAATTATCGGTATGTTCCCATGAACCCATGAATACGGTCATCTCTGCTACAAAACCACTAAGGCCGGGTAAGCCTAATGAACATAAGCCTACAATAAATAATATAGTAGAGATGAATGGCATTGCTCTTAGTAAACCTCCCATTTCATTTACCTGCCGGGTATGTGTACGTTCGTATATCATGCCGATAACAGCAAAGAAAAGGGCTGTCATTAAACCATGACTTACCATTTGCATTACTGCGCCGGTTACTGCAGTTTTAGTTAACATACCAATGCCCAATAAAACAAATCCGCAGTGGCTTACCGATGAATAAGCATTGATGTATTTCAAATCCTTCTGCATCATGGTAGCAAAGGCACCGTATAAAATTGCAATGGATGATAATACAATTATAATGTTGGCATATTCTTTTGCGCCATCGGGCATAATGTATGTTGCTACACGTAAACAACCGTAGCCGCCGAGTTTCATTGATATACCTGCTAAAAACATCGACCCTGCTGTTGGTGCAGATGAGTGACCATCGGGCACCCAGGTATGAAAAGGAAATAATGCAGTGAATACACCAAAGCCCACAAACAACAAGGGAAAACAAATGAGTTGTGTTTGAACTGGAATTTTAGTTTGTGCCAATTGCATAAGGTCGAAGGTTTTTCCACCACCGCCAAAATATAAACCCAGCAAACCAACCAGCACCAGGGCAGAGCCGCCCATTAACATCAATGCCAGTTTATTGGCGGCATATTCTTTTTTACCGCTGCCCCATATACCGATCAGTAAATATTTTGGTATCACTGCAATTTCTAAAAAGAAAAAGAGAATAAACAGGTCAAGAGAAATAAAGAAACCGTAAGCGCCAAGACTTAATAAGATCAATAAGAAATAAAATTCTTTCGTCATCTTTTCCATATTCCACGAAACCAGTACACCGGCAATAACAACAAATGCGGTTAATAATATCATTGCCACAGCAATACCATCTACGCCAAAATGAAAACTGATATTCCAGCTTGGGAACCAATTGTATTGTTGTTCAAAAAGCATTTGAGCAGTTTGTCCACCGGCTCTTGCATTTCTAAATGCGCCCAGTAAAATAAAAGCCAATACAAACTGAATTACGGAGCCGATAAATGCAACCCATCTTACCTGCGTTTTATTGGGTATTAATAAAATTATAATTGCAGTAAGCAGCGGAACTAATATGAGTAATAATAAATTCATTCTTGTATTTTCTTACATTTATATAACTCAATGAGTTAACTTTTGTGTAACATTCTTTAATCTTGTTAAAAAGTATTTTTTATTGCCCCGTGCCTTTAGGCCGGGGTGAAATAAAATACTTTTAAGGCTTTAGCCGAACTTCAAAAACCTAAATCTACTTTGGCTAAAGCCGAAAACAAAAACATTTATCCCGGGCTAAAGCCCGGGGCAATTCATTTCAAAATCAAATCACTAATTTCAAATTCATAACCTTACTTCCATAAATAAATGAACAAAACAGCTAATCCTATAACACCTGCCAAAAAGTAAACTGCATATTGCTGCACTTTACCCGATTGTATACCTTTTATCTTTTCTGAAATTAATTGTGTGGTATTACCTGTTGCATTCACTAATCCGTCCACTACATTTTTATCGAACCATGCTGCCGGTCTGCCAATAAAATTGAACAATATTTTTTTTGTGATGAACAAATAAATTTCATCAATATAAAATTTATGGTAAGCCGCTTTGTATAGTCCACTTAAAGCAGCCGCCAGCTTATCGGGTTTTGCATTTTGTTTTTTATACAGGAACATTGCGGTAAAAATGCCGGCTAATCCCAATGCAACAGGCGCAATGGAAAACTGCAAATGAAATTCGCTTGCCAATGCTTTGCCATCGGAGCTAACAAAATTGCCGAAAGGAATAAAGCCGGCAACAGCTGCTCCAACAGCTAATAAGATTAGTGGCAGCATCATTGCAAAGCCGCCTTCGCTTTTATGGACCTCACCCCAACCCCTCTCCAAAGGAGAGGGGCTTTCACGACCCCAAAAAATTGAAAAGTATAAACGGAACATATAAAAAGCAGTAAGGCCCGAAGTTAATAGTGCTATCCAATAAATAAACTGGTTGTGGTGATATGCTGCCAGTAAAATTTCTTCTTTACTGAAAAATCCTGCAAATGGCGGCACACCTGAAATAGCCAAACAGGCAATTAAAAAAGTGATATGTGTGATGGGCATGTATTTTCTTAATCCACCCATGTCTTTCATTTCGTTGCTGTGTATAAAATGTATTACAGCGCCTGCACCTAAAAATAATAAGGCTTTAAATAAAGCATGTGTAAATAAATGGAACATCGAAGCTGTGTAACCTAAATTGGAAAACCCTAAAGTTCCTCCATTATAATAATCAGACACACCTAAAGCAAACATCATAAAACCGATCTGGCTCATGGTGGAATAGGCTAATACTCTTTTAATATCGGTTTGTGTGCAGGCAATAACGGCAGCAATTGCTGCGGAGATGGCGCCAACATAAGCAACGATCTGTAACGCTTCGGGTGCGGATAATGCAAATACAGGAAATAATCTTGCCACCAAAAAAACACCGGCAACCACCATTGTTGCAGCATGTATCAATGCCGAAACAGGAGTGGGGCCTTCCATTGCATCGGGCAACCAGATGTGCAAAGGGAACATGGCGCTTTTACCTGCACCGCCAATAAATACCAATACCATTCCCCATGTTAATGCAGATATACCAATGAAAGAAGCTGATACAGCCGATTTTAATTCAGTTGATTCAGCATTGGTCAATGTAGCAATCATTGTTTTAAAATCCAGTGTACCCGAATAGAAAGACAAAATTAAAATGCCTATTAAAAAACCAACATCTGCAAACCTGGTAACAATAAATGCTTTTTTACAAGCTGCCACTGCA
Source organism: Ferruginibacter sp. (assembly GCA_043769035.1). Lineage (GTDB taxonomy): Bacteria > Bacteroidota > Bacteroidia > Chitinophagales > Chitinophagaceae > Ferruginibacter. The sequence continues at coordinate 5,085 of JAYVJU010000191.1, read as the reverse complement.
GATGGTTTGTCATAATAATAACCGATCAGTAAAAATGAACTTACACCAACCAACTCCCAGAAAATATAGATCTGGAAAATATTGGAAGCCACTACCAATCCTAACATAGAAAAAGTAAACAGGCCAAGGAAAGCATAATAAGTAGGAAATCTTTCTTCGCCTTTCATATAGGCCAGGCTGTAAATATGCACCATCAGCGATACAAAGGTTACCACCACCAGCATCATCGCTGTAATAGGATCAAGCAGTATGCCCATATCAATTGAAACGCCTTCCGAAAATTCGAGCCAGGTATATTTTGCAACAATTATTTTTTCATAAGCACCGTCGGCAGACCTGGGTTGCTCGAAAAAATACATATACGCAACATATAATGCAAGCCCTGTGGCAAACAACATAAGTGCAGTAGCAATTATGCCGGAGGTATTCTTAAAATATTTTCTGCCAAATAAACCCAGCATTAAAAAGCCTGCCAGCGGCAATAAAGGAATCAGTGTTATGTAAGTTGCGTTGTTCATTGGCCTCACCCTCGTTCCCTCTCCATACTTCGATAAGCTCAGTAGAGAGGGAGGCCGGGCTTTTGTTTTTTAATTAATATTTGTAATTAAGCATTTCAACATTTGTTCATTTATCATCTTTGCTACAATCTCCTCTATTTCCTCCCCTTCGGGGGAGATAGAGGGGCCTAATATTTCATTTCTTCAGCATTCTCCACATCAATAGATTGATGACTCCGGTATAAATTTATAATAATGGCAATGGCAACAGCAGCTTCGGCAGCGGCTATGGCAATTACAAAAATGGTAAAGAATAAACCGTCCAGCTTATCGGGCCACAGGTATTTATTGAATGCAATAAAATTCAGGTTCACACTGTTCAGTATCAGTTCCACACTCATTAACATGGTAATTAAATTTCTTCGGGTAAAGAAACCATATACACCAATAAAGAATAATGCAGCGCTGATAAATAATAAATGATATAGTCCGGGTTGCATCATGTTGTTGTTGGTTTTGTTCTTAATGCAATTACAATACAACCGATTAATGCGGCCAGTAATAAAATACTCACTACTTCAAAAGGTAAAGAGTAACCACCTCCATCATTTACACTCAGCATATGAATACCAATATTTTCAACAGTTGGGTCAAGTGCCTGTGCCTGGGTGCCTATAAAATGGTACTTGTATAATTGCAGCATAATTAAAGCAAAGCCGCAAAAAGCTGCCAGTGCCGAAAATAACTGCCGTCCCATTTTTTGTTTGGGCATTTTTTCTCCTGCCTGTTGTGTTAAAAATATGGAGAAGATGATGAGTACTGTAATGCCGCCTACATATACTACAATTTGTACCGCTGCAATAAATTCATATTGCAGCCAGAAATATAATCCTGCAACACCTATCAAAGAAAATAATAAAAAGATAGCCGCCCTGAATATTTGCCTTGTAGTAACAGCCATAAGCCCACTCACTAAAGTAAGTGCTGCAAGCATATAAAATATAATAGTTGATCCGTTCATTTTTATTTTTTAATCATCTATTCAACACCATCCATAATTTTCGAGTTCGGGTTATTTAATACTTTGGTTAACTGGCTGCGGTCGAAAACGCTGTGTTCAAATGTTGGTGCCATTACAATTGCATCCGACGGGCAGGCCACCACACATAAATTACACATGGTACATAGTTCCAGATGATAGACTAATTTATCAATCGCTTTTTTCTTTTTTCCTTCCAGCGTAATATCAAATTTGGTAACCACTTTTATGGTGCCGTTAGGGCAGGCCAGTTCGCAGGCGGTGCAGCCGGTGCAGCGGTGTTCATTCTTTTCATCATGCGGCATTACTACTTCACCTTTAAATCTTTCGGACAGTACCAAGGTATCCCTGTTATCAGGATACTGTTCTGTAATGATCTCTTTATGGTGAGTAAAATAATAGCCTGTTCGCCTTAGGCCAACAAACAGTGATTTTAAAGCACCGAAAACATCTTTTATATAATTTTTTATAAACATAATGACCTCACCCTCGTTCCCTCTCCCAAAGAGAGGGAGGCCGGGCTTTTAATTTTTATTCAACATTTGTAATTAAGCATTTCAACAAATTTTCACTTTTCATCTTTACTAATAATTATTTATCGCTGCTTCAATCTCCTCCATAATCAGTTCCCCCTTTAGGGGGCGGAGGGGGCGTCGTCCTAAAAATGCCACTTCAATATTGCCATTGCTGTTACCAATAAAATATTAAACATGCTGATAGGCAATAAATATTTCCATTCTAAATTTAATAACTGGTCAATACGTAACCTTGGAAAAGTCCACCGGAACCACATGATCAGGAAAATTAAAAAGAAAGTTTTTCCAAAGAACCACAAGCTAGACGGAATATAATCCATCACATGATTGAATGACTCCCAATGCCCGATATGAAAAGGCATCCAGCCGCCTAAGAAAATGGTTGCACCAATTGCACATACAATAAATACATTGATGTATTCTGCCAAAAAGAACAACGCAAATTTCATCCCCGAATATTCTGTATGAAAACCTGCAGTTAATTCACTCTCTGCTTCTGCCAGGTCAAAAGGCGCTCTGTTGGTTTCTGCTGTTACGGCAATAATAAAAATGATGAATGCAATGATGACAGGAATATGCCCTTTAAAGATCCACCATCCATCGGCTTGTGATGTAACAATATCATTTAAGTTTAAACTGCCGGTGAGTACAACAATGGCTAAAACAGAAAGTCCGGCTGATAGTTCATAACTCACAATTTGTGCGCCGCTACGCATGGCACCCATCAATGAATATTTGTTATTACTGGCCCAGCCCGCCATTAAAATTCCTATTACCGAAACTGAAGAAATAGCAGATACATACAATACGCCGATATTCATATTCCATATTGCCAGGTCTTTAGCAAAAGTGATAGGTGCAAGTAAGAGCATGGCCACCATCATGGCGATATAGGGGGCAAGGTTAAATAAGAATTTATCAGCTCCGTCCGGTGTCATGCCTTCCTTTACCAATAATTTTACAGTATCGGCTACAGATTGCAGTAATCCTTTTGGCCCTACACGGTTTGGTCCAAGGCGGATTTGTATCCATGCTGCAACTCTTCTTTCCATTAACACCAACACCAATCCTAAAACAGCAAACAAGCTGATAGCACAGATCCCAACGATCACCATTTCAAAAATCAATACCCATGTGGGGTTGAATGTTGCATTCAGCCAGGAATCAATTTCAATTGCTATGTTAGATAAACTCCACATTGGCCTCACCCCAACCCCTCTCCGAAGGAGAGGGAACTGGAAGTTGTCAGTTTTTAATTTTAAAACAATATTTTTTCTTCGCTATAATCTCCTCCACTTCCTCCCCCTTCGGGGGAGATAGAGGGGGCACTACCTGTCAATATCCGGTATCACCAAATCCAATGTTCCCATCATCGCTACTAAATCGCCTAACTTACTTCCTCTTGCCATATGATCTAAAGCAGAAAGATTGGAAAATCCAGGTGAACGGAATTTTATCCGGTATGGCGTTGTTCCTCCTTCACTAACAATATAAATTCCAAATTCGCCACGTGCCGTTTCTACTCTGGTATAAAATTCTCCTTTGGGTAATTTCAATACGGCTTTTGTTTTAGCCTGAAAATCTCCTTCGGGAATGTTATCGATTAACTGTTCAATTATTTTTATAGATTGATTCATTTCTCTTATCCTCACCATGTATCTAGCAAATGAATCGCCGCCTGTTTCCAGTACTTCTTCAAAATCAAGTTTGTCGTAAATCTCGTAGGGATATATTTTTCTTATATCACAACTTACGCCGCTGCCTCTTGCTGTAGGGCCACTGCAACCGTATGAGATAGCATCTGCTGCAGATAAATACCCCACACCCTTTACCCTGTTTTGAAAAATGATATTGCCTGTTACCAGTTCTGCATATTCATCCACTTTTCTTTTATATAAACTGATAAATGCTTTTACTTTCTTTTGAAAATCCGGATGCAGTTCCTGCATTACACCTCCCGGCACCATATAGTTCATCGTAAGCCTGGCACCACAGGTATCTTCCATAATTTCGTTAATAGCTTCTCTTTCCCTGAATGCATGAAAGAAAGGAGTGAAAGCACCAAGATCCATTGCCATTGCACCCCACCATAATTCGTGAGATGCAATTCTTGTCAATTCATCAAGCAATACTCTTATCACCTGTGCCCTTGCCGGTACTTCAATCTGCATACCTTTTTCAACACATAAAGCGCAGGCGTGGTTGTTGATGTGAGAAGAGAGATAATCCATACGGCTGGTAACATAAATGAACTGGCGGTAAGTAAGGCTCTCACACATTTTTTCAATAGAGCGGTGGATATAACCCAGGTGAGGTTCTACCTTTTTAATGGTTTCGCCGTTTATCGTAATCACCAGGTGCAACACGCCATGTGTGGCAGGATGCTGTGGGCCTACGTTAATGATTAAATCACCATCTGCTGTTGTGCCTATTTCTTCAACCATATTGCCCCTATCCCCTAAAGGGGGACTGACGTTTTAGTTTTTAAAAAATATTTTCAATCTTATATTCCCTAAATCTTTATTATGCTATTTGTGTTAACGAACAGGTATTGCCGATGGTGGGGAATTTTTTATTCGTCAAATCCCGAACCACATTACAACAGAATTACCGCTGCTGATTGCTCCAATGACGAGCCCCACTATTGGCAATACTCATTGGTGGCAGTTATTTCTTCTTCCAGCTTAAAATAATTTCAGTTATAAGCAAAGGTATTGTCCAAGATAACCAAATCATAGTTGGACCTCTTTCTTCAAATTTATCCATCAATTGATGTGCTATTGGTAAATCGACAAGCCATCGAAAATTAACAAAAGCAAAAGTCGCAACATAACTTCGTATCATCCATTCCTTGTGTTGAAGAATACGACCTCTCATCACTGAAATATAAGCCATAGATGCTGTCGCAATCCACGCAAAAGCTAACATTTGCAATGCAAAAGCCCAAGAAAAATTAACTTTGATTGCAGTTGTCCATGCTAAATATGTTGCACTTATTGTCCCAAATAGAATT
>JAYVJU010000190.1:0-15221 GCA_043769035.1 Ferruginibacter sp. | reverse complement strand
ATTAATTACCGTAAAGGCAAAAATACCTGGGATAATTATTTTGACCTGGCACTGGGTATGCAGAATGCCACCAGTTACAGCAAATTCCGTAAAACAGATGACCGTATTGATATTACCAGCAAATATGGTTACCAGGTTGCAAAAAAATGGTATGCAGCAGCATTAATAAATTTTAACAGCCAGGCTTTAGAAGGGTTTGATTATGGTGCTACAACCAATACAAAAATTTCAAATTTTTTAGCCCCTGGTAAATTATTACTCTCGTTGGGTATGGATTACAGGCCAAATCAGCATTTTTCGCTGTTTATTTCCCCTTTAACCACCCGTTGGGTATTTAAAAAAGATCCTGATTTTTATACTCTGGCCAAATTTGGCGTTCCGGCATTACAGAAAACCTATAATGAACTGGGTGCTTATCTTACTGCAAAATATAATGTACCATTGGCAAAGTGGGCTACCTATACCACCCGGCTCGATCTGTTCAGCAACTACAAAAGAAAACCCCAAAATGTGGATGTGTTTTTTACCAACCTGCTTACCATGAAATTTAATAAATGGCTGGGTACCACCATTAGTGTTGATGTAGTGTATGATGACGATGTAATTAAAAAAACACAGCTTAAGGAAATTCTGGGTATTGGCTTAACGGTAAAACTGTAAATAATTGTGGAATAGTTATACGGTTATCTTAAGTAATAATTGATATTTTTGCCCCTCCCGGTTAAACCGGGAGGTTTTTTTAATGTAATAATTCAGTTATTGTGAATGCACCATCATACCAGATAAAGCTAGATGAATTTGAAGGCCCGTTTGACCTGTTGCTCTTTTTTATTGAAAGGGATGAGCTTGATATTTATAATATCCCCATCACCAAAATAACCAACGATTTTTTAGCATTCATTCATGCATCTGAAAAGCTGAATATTGAATTAAGCAGTGAGTTTATTCTTTTTATAAGCACATTAATGCGCATTAAAGCAAAAATGCTGCTGCCCCGTAAAGAAATTGATGCCCTTGGCAATGAAATTGACCCAAGGCAGGAACTGATAGATAAAATTCTGGAGTATAAAAGATTTAAGGAAGCCTCGGCAAAAATGGCCGAAATGGAAGCCCAACGCATGCTGGTGGTAAAAAGGGGCAACCTGCAAAAGGAACTTTCAATAATTGGAGAAGAAGCCGGTGAAGGAACCGAAATACAAGCCGTTACACTTTTTAAATTAATGAAGGCTTTTGAAAGAGTGGTGGCAAAATTACAGGAGCGTAATAATAAGCCGGTACATACCGTAGTGCAATATAATTACACTATGGAAGGCAGCAGGGAATATATGCTTGATATCTGCAGCAGGGAAAAAACACTTTCGTTTGAAAAAATATTTGAAGTATGTGAAAACCGGATACATGCACTCTTTCTTTTCTTAAATATGCTGGAGATGACCCAAGCGAAGTATATTTCACTTTTAGTGGGTGAAGGCAAAAACAATTTTATAGTGGAATGGAATGAAAACCGTGAAGAAGATATTGTAGGGCTTTTACCCAACGACAACCCAACCATCTGGAATTAATTTAAATCTGCTGCGCAGATAGATTGCCACTGAGGCACTGAAACACTGAACCTATATTGTATTTTTTATGTGCTTCTGTGTAATCAGTGGCAATATTTTTTTGCCAGAGGCGAAATATTTTATCTGCTCTGCAGATGCGATTATATAAATCGCCACGAATTTTTTCAGTGCTTCAGTGCCTCAGTGGCAATATTTTTTGCCGAAGGCAAAACAGGCAATTTTGTCAGTTTTTAAACTGGCATTTAATTTGATGTTTAAACATTAAATATTAAGAAATGAAAACAATAGTTTACAAAGCAGCCGACAGGGGTGCCGCAGACTACGGTTGGTTAAAACCTAATTATTATTTCAGTTTCAGCCAATACCATAACCCAGAGAAAGTACATTTTGGTTTGTTACGGGTTTTGAATGACGACTTTATTGCTGGTGGCGGAGCTTTTCCTACACACCCACATGATAATATGGAAATTGTTACCATTCCATTTACGGGTGCGTTGCAACATAAGGACAGCACAGGTGGACAAGGCATAATAAAAGCCGGAGATATACAGATTATGAGCGCAGGCAGTGGTGTACAACATTCGGAAGTCAATGCGTCTGCAACGGAACCTGTAACACTATTCCAGGTTTGGGTTTTTCCAAAAGAAAGAAACATTAAACCACGTTACGATCAAAAAACATTTGATGTAACTGAAAGAATAAATCAATGGCAAACTGTTGTTTCGCCAATTGAAGCCGATAAAGCTTTATGGATAAACCAGGATGCAAGATTTTCGCTGATAAAACTTGAAGCTGGAAAAACCATTGATTATACAAATGCCTTTGCTGGCAATGGTGTCTTCCTGGTTAATATCAGTGGTACAGTAAAAGTGGGTGACATAAATTTAAGTAAGAGAGATGCTGCAGGTATTTCGGAAGCAGATAATTTTTCTGTTACTGCAACTGAAGATGCTGAGTTGCTGGCAATTGAAATACCGATGAACCTGAACTAATTAAAGATTAGTAGTAAATAGAAAGCAAAACCGGTCTTTCTGATTTTTCAATATAAGTTTTTAATTGTTGTAAAAAAGCCGGGGCTACTGTAGGGCAGCCCCAGCTTTCGCATATTGGAAAAGGGGCAGTTTCTTCATTTGGCACACAGGCGTGGGCATGTAATACCACAAACCGGTTAAAGGCGTTACTGTTCGTAGTATCAAGGCCATATAACTTAAAGGCCAACCCAAATTTTCCGGTATAGGAATTCCCGATTTTATATTTTCCAAGCGACGTACACAAGCTATTTGCGGTGTTAGAAAACTGTATTTCGTTACTTTGGATTTTTCCACTGCCATGTGTAACCAGCCCTGCCAATTCAATTGAATCAGTTTTTAAATTGTACACGAAAAATCTTTTTTTGCCCGATTCAATTTTCATATCCACCATAAAACAGTAAGTACTGTTATACCCATGCTCCTTTACATACTCACTAATACCTGTTGTTTTTAGTTTTAACCGGGCTAATGTATTTTTAGCAGTGGCATCTTTATTTGCAGTAAAAGTTGCTTTTGATACTTTAGTATTTAATTTTGGTCTATATCCCGAAACAATCGGGAGAGGCCAAAAGAAATATGCCAATGCAGATACGCCAACAACCAGCAACAATAACGTTGCAGTAAGTTTTATAAAAAATTTCATGGAGTTTTATCTGGCTTTGATGCCTAACGCAACTATTTCCATAAAAATTATTTTGTGCGCTGTTAAAGAAAACAGAATTATTCTACAGCAAATGCAAACACCGGGTAAGAGCCATCCATACTTGCCCCCGACATTAAAATAAATGCATATTCTCCCCTGGGTAACTCCTTATCTACAATCATTTGATAATAACTGTCTTTAATTTTTTTTACGCTGATAGTATATACTGTACTTGTTTTTTTTGATTTACCCATTAACCCCATTGACTGTAACATCACCTTCCTGTTTCCTTTGGCAGATTGGGTATTGTATAGTGTTATGGTTTTGGCAGGGTCTTCCATCATCGACATTGGGTTAGACATTGCAGACATATCAATACCATTGGCTTTCATCAATGAATCAGATACAGGGCTTGATGCTGTAGTGCCAACTGCACCGGTATAATAAATAAATACAAGGTTACTGCCACTGCTTAAGCGAACGGTTGATTTTTCGCCTTCCAGTTCGTATCCATTATCCATACCGCCCATACCCATCATTTTTACTTTCATTTCTTTTTTGGCACTGCCTTTTTCAAGGCGTTGCAGTGTAAGACTATCATCGCTTTTTTTCAATAAGTTTATTTCGTTACTGTATTCGGGAATGGGATATTTTTCTGCCTCTACCTGGGCAGTAAGATTTATAGCAATACATATTGCTGCTGCAGAAAAAAGGGTTTGCTTTTTCATAAAAGTTATTTTGATGCTATTAGTTAGTTGTTATTTTTCTTCTTTTTACTTTCTGTTTTTCCAAACCGCCATCCGGCAAATATTTGCACCACATTATTTTTTGCATCTTCGCTGCTGAATGATGGCCGTTGAAAACTTTGAAGATCTTTATACACGTTGGCTAAACTTACATTATATCTTGCGCCAATTACCAATCCCAAAACCGGGTGAACCTCGGCACCTAAAGCATACCCATAATCTATACGGTTGTATAAATTCATTATATTATTGTAAGTGCCTGATGAGCCGCCGCTATTTTTTGTACTGTCGGCCTGTGCACTTACTAAGTAGGCGGTTTGTGCACCAAACAACAACGAAACATATTTGGTTATATTGATTGATGCTAACTGCCCCATTTGTATATAATCAAGATTTACATTGCCGGTGTTGCTGCTGGTTTTATAATCATAACCCTGGCGGGAGAAAACTAATTCTGTTCGGGAGCTGAGGATTTTTTTGGATGGAGGTGCTAAAAATAATCCCACATTAAAACCAGATTTGTTACTGCTGTTAATGGATGATGCATTACTAACTTTGGCAAAGTTTACACCAGCCTTTATACCAAATTGTGCAAGTGCAACATACGGAGTGATGAGGATGAGACAAAAGAATATCTTTTTCATAATCATTTTTTTTAAAGGTTTATTTTTTTTTGATAACGTACAATAGAACAAAAGTTAGTGAGGCAGTGCTACTCCTCTCTTATTTGTTTTACAGAAATTTTTACATACAGGTTGCTGCCTGGTGTTCCATGTTGGAAAAGAGTTTGCTCGCCTTCTTTTGCTTCAAATTTTAACTGAATAGGATAAGCCGGTAATATACTTATCATCATGTTTCCTTTTTCACTCGTAAAGGTTAGAGGACCTCCGGGGGCATCATCACATTTGCAGGTAATTCTAAACACAGGTGGAACCGTAGGAAAATGCCTGAAAGCAATATCAATCCATGCTCTTTTTCCGGGCCCTGCAGGCGGGGTTACTCTTATTACAGGGGTTCCGGCAATATGTATATTACCGGTACCGGGTTTTATAACCGAATAACCCCAGCATTTACCCTCCGAATACTCTAAAAGAGCAGATGTATTTCTATTAACCCTTTCAATTAGTCTTGCTTCCGGGCCATTTAGCGATATTACAAAACTCCCGGTATCCATATAAGTTGTTTTCCTGAGGCAGGTGCCGGACATTTCATTTATTTCAGTTATCATGGTTACTTCATAAGCATCATCATATACCAGAATATTGCTTACCAGTAAAAGTTTCTCAAGGGTTATTATTCTTCCCCTATCTCTTGTTCTGTAAGTAATGCCTGTTAATTGTGCCGATACCTCCACTGGGTTTCGGTTGGGCACTTTGGCAGGGGCTTTATAGGTTGCCTTTACTTTGGATTGGCGTGTAACAGTTCCCACAACACTGTTACCATTTGGTATTCCATTTACCGTCCAGCTTGAATTCCATGGCAACCTTCTCCTTCTAAGTGGTGCAAGGAGTGGGTCATTATCAAGCGGCGTTAATTCTTCTTCACTTGCTACCAGATCAATTGTTAAATCCAGTTCTTTGTTAACCTTAACCCGGGCATAGGACGGGTATAACTTAATTGCCGTAAAACTTGACCAATCGCTAAAGTGATTAATATTACCGCTGATTGTTTTTGCTACTGTATCAAGGTCGAAATTTTTAAGGCTAAGCCATTGCCCGGTTTCATTCTGCATGGCAATACCCATTAGTAATTGCATAGTATCTTTTATTTCTTCTTCTTCATAATGAAAAATCAATAGGACGGGTTTTTTAAATTGTATTCCGGAGGGTTCTAACCGATAAGCATTGCCATTGCCATTGGTGAGGAGATTGATAATCGGTTGTATGCTGATATCTGTTTTTTTAGATACGGCTCCGGCAGGAATAATCAGTTCAAGCATTCCATCAGACGACCGCAGGCTGCCACCGTCTTTTGTTATTTTGATTTCTTTTTTCTTTCCTTCAGGTTTGCCCACTGCGGTAATAAGAGGTTTTGCAATAGTATCTTCCAGCGCTTCTTTTTGTGCTGATGCATTTATTGAAGTAAGAAATAAAATAAAAACAAGTATTGTTTTCCTAACGTTTTTCATTGCTGCTGTTTAATCGCTGTTTTTCCAATTGATACCAAAGGCAAATACATTAAACTCTTTAAGCTCCATATTTTTTACCCACACAAAACCATACTCCCCTGCTTCCAGCGGTTGCGAAAATTCAATCATGTAATTATCCTTCGATAATGTTTTTACACTCATCGTGATAAATTTTCCTTTCTCTTCTTCCTTATCACTCAATACACCTTCTTTAGATGTAATGGTTACTTCACGTTTTTCGTTGTTAGACACAAACCTGTATAATTTAATGTAAGAGGTAAGGTCAATTACATCGCCGCTTGTTTTTATAATAAAATTGATATGCGCTTTTGCAGTAAACCTTATTTTAGATGAAGCCTCATTCATGCTGAAATATTGTTTGGCTCCCTTTAACCCCAGCGTTTTCTTTTTAGTAATAAGCTGTGCAGTGGTGTTTTCTAATTTTATAAGTTTATTATCCGTCTGGTCGTAATAATAAGGCTGGTTAATAAATTCGGGGATGGGTATAATAATAGCTTTGGGTGGTTCTACCTTCAGTGCCGTTTTTGCTTTTACTGTTTTACTTTTTGCACTGTCTTTTTTAACTGCAACGGTTTGCGAATAGGCAAGCATGCAGCAGGTAATCAGCAGCAAACAAAAAAATGTATATTTTTTCATGCTTCGATAATTAATGATAAGGAGGTTAAATTAATTTGTACTTCTTATACAAACCTATTGTAGTACACTAAGGATAACAATACCCCAAAAGTTATAGCAGTTAATTTCTTCCGTAAGCTTTATTAATGGCTTCGGTACGGTTCTGCACATGCAGTTTTTCGTAAATGCGGTGAATGTGCTGGCGCACAGTATCGGTAGCAATAAGAAGTTTGTCGGCAATTTCTTTATACAATAAACCTTTGGCAAGCAGTTGTAACACTTCATTCTCCCTTGCTGAAAGCACTTTAATTTCTGAAGAGGGTTTATCATTTTGCAGGCGGCTTATTACCTTACGTGCAATTTGTGTACTCATTGGTGAGCCGCCGGAATGTAATTCCAGCAAAGAGTCGGTAATTTTACCCAGTGGTGTTTTTTTAAGCAGGTAACCACTTGCACCTGCAGTTAATGCTTCAAATACTTTCTCATCATCTTCGTAAATAGTAAACATCATAAACTGGCTGGCAGGGCATTGTGGCTTTACTTTTTTAATACATTCAATACCATTCATGCCCGGCAGGTTTATATCCATAATAATAATATCGGGTTGCCAGGCCGGTAATTCAGCGGCTGCTTTTTCTGCATCAGCAAATGTTGCCAGTACTTCAAAGCGTTCATCTAAAGTAAGCAGGCTGGTCATTCCATCCCTTACTTCTTTTAAATCTTCTACAATACAAATTTTAATTTGTGGCATAATGTAAATGTAACATACTACTATATGGTAACAATAGCACAAAAGTTATACTCACTGCTTTTGAAACAGGGGTACAGCTATTTTCACTTCCACACCGTTTTTGTTTGTAATTTCCAAACTGCCCCCAACAGACCCTGTTCTTTTTTGCATATTCTTTAAGCCATTGCCGCTGCCTCCTGCATTTTCGGCAAAGCCAATGCCATCATCTTTTAAAACTATCAGTAAATTTTTATTTATACTGATGGTTACAACTATACTTTTTGCCCGGGCATGCTTTACAATATTATGAAGCGCTTCTTTTACAGTTAAAAAAACATTTCTTCTTACTTCGCCACTGATTATTATTTCAGGAATTGATTCGGGTAAATTCATATTGAACCGGAGGTTATTTTCTTCGGCATATTCAGCTGCATAGGAACGGGTGTAAAACAGCAGATCCTCCAGCGTATCATTTTTCTCATTCATTGCCCAGATGAGTTCATTCATTTTTTGTACCAGCTCGTTGGAGTTGGTTACAATTTTTTCAGCATCGGTTTTTGTTACATCGCTGAAGGAATTACGTTTTACTTTTTCGCTGAGAAAGCGAATTGTGGAAAGCCCTGCTCCCAGGTCATCATGAATATCTGCTGCAATTCTTGTCCTTTCTTTTTCAACTATCTGTTGCTTTTCAAGCAGGTTTTTTTGCTTTTCTAATTTCCGTCGGTAATAAGTTCTTATAAGCAGTATCAGCAGGCCAAGCGTAAATAATCCTATCAGTATGCGGAACCACCAGGTTTGCCACCATGGTGGAAGAATAATAAAAGAAAACTCAATTTGCTGTGAAGCATATACTGTAGAAGGGAAAAAAGCTTTGGCCTGCAGGGTGTATTTGCCCGGCGAAAGGTTAAGCAGGTTAATATCGGCCACAACGGAAGTATCGCTCCATTCTTTTGTACCGCTACCTGATAAAAGATAGCTGAACTTTACCTGCTTCTCATCTAAAAATGCAGGAGCTGCCAGGCTGATAGTAATATTTCTTTGCAAATGCTGCAACTGCAACGGTGTATTGTAATCAGGCATTGCTTTACCGTTTACTTTTATTTCTTCAATCAGTAACTGCGGCTGATATGTAACAGCTGCAGCTTTTGCAGGCTCAACCTTATACACTAAACCAGCGTTGGTAAAAGCAAAAGTATTGTTACCGGCATCTGCCCACAAATTATTGATGTAAGAAAAAATATTATTACCCTTGGTAACATTCTCTATCCTGTAATAATTGTCTTTTGATTTTAACAACCTGTCTAACCCGGTTTGTGTACCAATAAGTATATTATCATTTTTATCGCATGCAAGTGATGTGATAAAATTATCTGTTAACCCATTCTGTGTTTGAAAATGATATTTTTTGGTTAGCTGATTATTTTTATACTCAAACCCCATCAGGCCATCATACCTTGTGCCAACCCATAGTATTTCGTTACTGTCAACAGTAATACAACGGGGCGATGCCTGCTCAAATTCTTTTACAAAGCCTGCTTTTTTTGTAAGGTAATTGGCTGGATTTTCGGGATGCAGGGAAAAAACCTGCAACCCCCTGCTACGGCTTACCACACATAATTCTCTGTTACTGTTAATATACATTCCCTCAATAAGGTCGTAGAAATCTAATGGGTAAGTAAATAACAGTTTGTCATTATGAAGCACACCAATACTTCTCATTTCAAAAAAAATAACATTACCGTATGGGTCGTTTACAAACCTGCCGCCAAAAGACGCACTGTCGGGTATGGTAAGTATTTGTTTTAACAGTATGCTGGTTTGCTGTTTACCGGGTATTGGTCCACTGTACAGTTTATGGTATTCAGTTGCATACAGCAGTTTATTGTTAGTGTGTAATGTATTAATTGAATGAGGTACAGAAAAAGTTTTACTTCCGGCTGAGGTACGCAATATTACCTGGCCATTATTCATCAGTATCCAGCAGGAATCCGGGTTATCTGCTTTTACCGATTTTACCCCTGATTTATTTTCTCCAAAAAATGAAGTTACCGACTGAAGTTTTGTATCGGGAAGTTTATATACTCCATTACCATCATGGCATATCCAGAGTACATCTTCATGATCAACAAAAAAATTCTCTACTACAAAATCGGATGGTTCCGGTGAGCCTATGTGTAATGTTGTACCATCTTTCAGGTAGCGGATAACACCAGCGCTTCCTGAAGAAATAAAAAGCCCGTTGCTGAGGTTAAAACCAATACTGCCGGGATTGAGTTTTCCGGATTTTATAAATGATACATAAGGCTTTATCAATGCCAGTTTTCCATTGGCAAGTTCAGCAGTGTCTAAGTTCATTGTTTGCTCTGGTGTACTGATCCACACCATGCCTTTGCGGTCGCTTATTAAACTATATACTTTTAACTGCGGTAAAATATCTGTTACTGCATTAGTTTTTTTATTATAAAGATAAAGGCCTGTATAATGCCGCAGGTCATTGGTGGTAAATATCAAAAAATCCCTGTACTCTGCAATAAGCCCTAAATAAATTGCGGGGTCTTTTTGAGGAGACATGAATGCAGAAAGTTTTTCGAAGTTATTTTGTTTTATCCTGTATAAGCCATCATCTGCAGTTGCATAAACGGTACCATCATTACTTTTAAGCAATTGGTTAATAATGGCACAGCTATCTGTTGCAATGGTCATTTTTTTCATCTGGCCACGTACCAGCACATTTAATCCGCAGGTATTAACTGCAACCAATAAAGAATCTTCACCTACTTCCAGCACATCATTCACCAGGTTACTCAATAAACCGTTTTGTAAAGTGTAGTTTTTAAACCTTGCACCATCATACATACTAAGGCCGCCAAATGTCATAAAATACATCCGCCCCTTACTGTCCTGATAAGCCCGGCGTACACGGCTGTTTACCAATCCGTCTTTAGGGGTGTAATGAACAAAGGGATATTGCTGTGCCGTTAAATTACTTATAGCACAAAAAAATAAGTATGCACTTATTGATATGTATTTCAATATTTGCATACTTAAAAGTATAATAAATTATCTGCCCGGAGAATTATCGAACCAGTTGCTGTACACTTATTGCAGCCATCTCTCTCAGTATTGCTGCAATGGCATTGGCATCAAAACCTGCTTCGTCGTATAATTGTTTGGGTGCGCCATGTTCTATCAACCTGTCGGGTATGCCCATTATTTTTACATCGGCCTTATAGCCATGCTCATTCATAAATTCTAAAACTGTACTACCAAAGCCGCCTACCACTGTTCCATCTTCTACAGTAACTATTTTATTAAAGCTGGCAAACACTTCATGCAGCATTGCTTCATCTAATGGTTTGGCAAAACGCATATCGTAATGTGCCGGGTTTATACCATCAGCTTTTACATCACGTATGGCAGCGGCGGCAAAATTGCCGGGATGCCCGAATGAAAGTATAGCAATATCTTTTCCGTCTTTTAATTTACGCCCTTTACCAATTGTAATTTCTTCAAAAGGAAATTTTTCGGCCATGGTATCTTTTTGCAAATCTGCAATCATGCCTTCGCCACGGGGGTAGCGAATTACAATGGGCAATTGCAAGGTATCCAATTGTGCAGTGTACATCAGGTTACGCAATTCCCTTTCGTTCATAGGCGCACTTACAATAATGTTGGGTATGCAACGCATATAAGCAATATCGTAACAGCCATGATGTGTTGGCCCATCTTCGCCAACAAGGCCTGCCCTGTCTAAACAAAACACTACCGGCAGTTTTTGCGTAGCTACATCATGCACCACCATATCGTAAGCCCTTTGCATAAAGGAAGAATAGATGTTGCAAAAAACCTTCATGCCCTGCGTAGCCATACCTGCACTTAATGTAACGGCATGTTGCTCTGCAATACCCACATCAAAAGCCCTGTCGGGCATTTCGGCCATCATGTATTTTAAAGAAGAGCCGGAAGGCATTGCCGGAGTGATACCAAATATTTTTTTATTTTGCTTAGCCAGTTCAATAATGGTGTACCCAAATACATCCTGGTATTTCATTGGCTGCGGTACATCAAATGCTTTCTTTTGTATTTGCCCTGTTACTTTATCAAACAAGCCCGGTGCATGCCATAGGGTTTGGTCTTTTTCTGCAAGATCGTATCCCTTACCTTTTGTGGTAATGATGTGTAATATTTTGGGGCCGGGTATATGTTGCAGATCCTGCAAAGTATCTACAAGCTTGGAAATATTATGCCCGTCAATAGGTCCAAAGTAACGCAGCTTTAACGATTCAAATAAATTGCTTCGGCTGCTAACCATACCTTTTACCCCTTCGGTAAGTTTATGCGCCATGGTTCGGCTAAAAGTTTTTCCTACCGGTAGTTTACCAAGCAAATTCCAAACTTCGTCCTTTACTTTATTATAAGTTTGAGAAGTGGTAATATCTGTTAAGTATTCTTTTAATGCACCAACATTGGGGTCGATGCTCATACAGTTATCATTCAAAATAATCAACACGTCGGCATCGGCCACACCGGCATGGTTCATGGCTTCAAAAGGAAGCCCTGCCGTCATAGCACCATCACCAATTACTGCAATTGATTTTCTTTTTTCGCCTTTAAATTTTGCTGCCATGGCCATACCCAATGCAGCTGATATTGAAGTGGAAGAGTGCCCCACACCAAAAGTATCGTATTCACTTTCGCTGCGCTTGGGAAAACCACTTAGGCCTTTATATTTTCTGTTGGTGGGAAACTGGTCCCGGCGGCCTGTAAGAATTTTATGGCCGTAAGCCTGGTGGCCTACATCCCATACCAACTGATCGTACGGGGTATTGTAAACATAATGCAAAGCTGTTGTAAGTTCCACCACACCAAGGCTGGCACCAAAATGACCGCCATGTACACTTACCACGTCAATAATATACTGGCGCAGTTCGTCACAAACCTTGTGTAAATCTTCCCGGCTTATTTTTTTTAAATCAGCAGGAGAATTGATAGTGCTTAATAGTGAACCGGGCTTTATTTCCATGGTTTTTATTTATACCGCTCTGGTTTAAATTTAATAAGATACAATATTTGCGGCGGCATGATACGTTACCTTAAAATTGAACTGGCATTTTATACAGTTATTTTTTCAATTTTGTATCACCGGGCAAAGGTACATTTTTTATTTACCCCTAATGGGAGATTAAACAATTTTTAACGGCAAAGGTTCAGGTCATTTTTTACTGCCTAATCAGGGTTATAAGTGATTATAACCACGGCATGTTTTTCAAAACCGGCGCTCAGCCTTACTTCATAACGCTTATGAGCCGTTTCTATTATCATTACGGCTGTATTAGGCGGAATACTCCCCAGGTTTTCGGCCTGCATGATAACTTCAAAAGGTTTACCCGGCTCGGTAAGTACAATATTAAAACTAAGCGGTTTTGTACTGATACGCTGCCGCAGTAATACCGGCTTTTTGTTTAAAAAAACAGACACCGTATCATCATCTACAATGGCATTATCATACAGGGTAATTTTTACAGTGGTATCTGCCAGGTTTATTATTTCCTGTATATCCAGTTTTCTATCTGCCGGTACACTTTCGGGAGTAGAGGCTATAACAGTTTCTACAATCTCCTGTTCAGGCTCGGGCTCGGGTACCGTTTTCGATTTTGTAACGTGCCGTAAAATATGGTCAGTAAATTTTTTCTGTACAAAATTATTAATGGGATATTCCGGTTTCTTAATTTTTTGCAGCACCACCAGCAGCTCTTCGCCGGGAAAACAGGAAGTATCATTGCCCCTGCCCGTCCATGTACCGGAGAGGTATTGTGTTTTGCCGATTTTATAATACTTCATACTGAAGATTTTTTCGCAGGGCAAAAAACCGGGCGGCAATAAAAAATAAGCATAACCCAGTTCCCGGATATAGATGGTTTGGGTACGTTTGTTTCGGTTACCAGCCATATCGTACAATACAAAACGGCTGGTATCTTTAAATGCAAATGTATACCCCCGTAACTGTTTTCCCGATTGGGATATCTGCATTTCAATACTTTCAACACCGCCATAACCCGGTGCTTTACGGCTTATTTTACCGCTCCATATCCCTGTTAGCGGCTGGGCATGAAGTATCAATGAGGCGAACAATAATAAAAAGCAGGTAAGCACTTTAAACATGCAGTACAATTTTTCAGTTAAACATGATTTTGTGGTATCATGTTCAATATCATATCTGCATCGGGGCAGTTACGCAAATACTTTTCTCTTTCAGATAATTTACACACGCCGGGATAATCTCCTTCTTTCATTTCCATATCCTCAATTATTTGAAAATGGAGGTGTGGTGGCCAGTTGCCGTTTTCGAAACTATTACCAAAATGTGCAAAGCATTGCCCACGGGTAACAAACTGCCCCGGTTTTAATTGTATGATATCTTTAAAGGCCAAATGCCCGTAAAGTGTATGAAAAACCACAGTCTCCAGTTGGTGCTGTAAAATAATAGTAGCGCCATAATCGCCAAAATTTTCGTTATTGGCAAAACTATGTACCATGCCGCCGAGTGGGGCAAAAATTTTGGTATCAGCTGCTCCCCAAATATCAATTCCAAGATGAAGACGCCGGGGTTCGGTTTCTATGGCATCCGTTTTACCGGTATCAACCTGCGAACGTAAATTGTCATTTACAAAATTGAATAAAGCACTGCGTTTGTACATTGCCCTTAACTCTTTGTAGCCGCCAATTAAAAATTTTGCATTGGCAGCTTTCCGTTCTGCATCAATGTAATCAGAAAAAACTTTGGTGTTACTGAAAATATCTTCGGTAAGTGCTGTGTTGGATTCGGATAAATTTACAACGGCAATTTTTTCTGTTGCAGCATCAAAATTTACAACCGGATGGAATTGGGTTTGATGTTTCAGCAATACATTTTCTACGGCGCTATTCATTTAATGAAGGTACGCATAACAATTATCAGATTAACAATTTCAGATTGCAGTCATCAGTTACAACACAAAGAGGTTCTTAAAATTGTAGCAATATTAACTTTTCACTTTTATTCTGTTACCATCCTCGTTGGTTTCCCTTTCTCTTGCTTTAAAACTTGTTTTACCAAAACTCCAGCTGAATTGTAACCTCACCCCACGGCTTTCCCATTTGCGGCGGTAACTAAAATCCATATTGGCAAATTGTACCGTTTGCTTCCAGCGTTGTGTATTAAAAATATCTGCCACAGATAAACGTAATGAACCTTTGCTTTTTAAAATATTTTTCCGCACCCCTGCATCCAAACTACCCAGTGATTTATTTTTAAAAATAGCTTCTCTGGTAGCCGCATTAAACCAACTGCTTACCTGCGTACTCCACCCCTTACCCAGTGTAAAATTTTGTTGTATGTAATAGTTAAAGCCAAAGGTTTTTTCATTTAATAATCCATTAGGTAAAACACCTTTGTAATGATTAAAAAATCCGGTAATATTAGCATAACCATTCCACCATTTCGCAATAGGCAATGGTGTACTGATGTTTAAATAACTATTATCTAAACTGCCAATATTAGCAGGTGTACCAGTTGTTTGCTGCCCGGTTTGTGTAGTAATAGTTTGGCTGTAATCTTTAGTATGGTTGTACCCAAATGAAATACCAAGTGCATAGCGATAAGTGTATTTTATTTCGAAATTATTGGTGTACTGCGGCTTTAAAAAAGGATTGCCTTTTTCACTGGTATAAATATCATAAATGGTTTCAAAAGGATTTAAGGATTG
>JAYVJU010000189.1:0-3239 GCA_043769035.1 Ferruginibacter sp. | reverse complement strand
TAATCTTTTGTTAAATACAAACCGGTAAAGGGCTATTCAAAAAATAGCTCTTTACTTTTGATAATAATGAACTTATTTATGAAGCGTATTTTACTAAGCAGCCTTGCTGTTTTTTTTACAGCAATGATTTTTGCACAACCGGTATCACAACCCAAAAAAGTGGTAGCCGATAAAATTATTGCAGTAGTAGGTGATAAAATTGTTTTAAAAAGCGATATTGATAACAGCCTTGCAGATATGCTGCGCCAGGGTGTTGAAATACCAGAGAATGCAACATGCCTTACTCTTGAACAGGCAATGGGAATTAAAGCGCTGGTATTACAGGCCGAAAAAGATTCTTTACCAATTACCGATGAAGAAGTGGAAGTGGATATTGATAACCGCATACGTAATTACATTAATCAATTAGGGTCGAAAGATGAATTGGAAAGGGTAGCCGGTAAATCGGTTTACCAGATGAAAGAAGATTTTAAAGAGCCCATACGTGATCAAAAACTGGCGCAGGCCATGCGTAATAAAGTGGTACAGGACATACGCATTACACCAAAAGAAGTACAGGAGTATTTTAATAAAATCCCTAAAGACAGTTTGTTTCTTTACGAAAGCGAAGTGGAAGTTGGACAGATCGTTATTTTTCCTAAAGCCAGCCGTGAGGCAGAAGAATATTGTGTAGAACAATTAAAAGAATACAAACAGCAAATTGAAACCGGTAAAAAAGATTTTTGTACAATTGCTGCTAACTACACCGAAGACCCAGGCAGTAAAGATAAATGCGGACAATATGAGATCAACCGCAGTCAAAAAGATCTTGACCCAGTTTGGTTAGCAAAAGCTTTTTCATTAAAAGAAGGGCAGATATCTACTCCGTTTAAAACACGTTTTGGCTACCATATTTTACAATTAGTAAGCCGTGCCGGCGATGATGCTGTTGTAAGGCACATACTTAAAATGCCACAGGTTACAAAAGTTGAATTAAAAGAAGGTTTGGAAAAACTGGATTCGATAAGGGCAAAATTAATTGTAGGTACAATTTCGTTTGGAGAAGCGGTTAATAAATTCAGTAATGATGAAGCCAGCAAGTTTACCGCAGGAATGCTGCAGGGCAGAGACGGAAGTTTTTTAACCATCGACCAGCTTGATAAAGATATGGTGGTAATGCTTAAAGATCTTAAAGTAGGCCAATACTCACAGCCTGTAGAATATACCAACGAAACTGGTAAAAAAGGCATCCGCATTATCTATTTAAAAACCAAAACTGAGCCACACCGTGAAAATCTTAAAGATGATTACAACAGGGTTCAAACAAGGGCTTTGGAAGAAAAAAAGAATGAGGCATTGGATGTTTGGTTCAACAAAAAAATACCAACCTATTATATCAGGATAGATGAAGATTATAAAAGTTGCCCGGAAATGAAAAAATGGACTCCGACTGTAAACGTAGCTTCAAAAAACTAAGCAGGTAAAAATATTTATAAAAGCGTTCGGGCAAACACCCGAACGCTTTTACTTTTTACACAGGTACACAGCCGCCAAATAATTATAACTTACTTTTGCTGTAAGAAAATATTGAATTAAACAGTTTGCCTTGCAGGTATTACTGCTTGTAAAAAACAAAATACATTGATAGAAAAAAAACAATTATTTACTAAAGAAGAAAATGCCATATTGGTTGGCTTGGTATATAAAGAACAAACCGAAACCCAGGTTAACGAATACCTTGATGAACTTGTTTTTTTGGCAGAAACTGCCGGAGCTAAAACAGTAAAACGTTTTACTCAAAAATTACCGCACCCCGATAGTAAAACTTTTGTGGGCAAGGGTAAACTGGAAGAAATAAAACAATTCATCCTTTTAAAAGGCAATATCCATATTATAATATTTGATGACGAACTTACCGGTTCGCAGATACAGAATATAGAAAAAGAGCTGAACATAAAAACCATCGACCGCAGTGATCTTATACTCGACATTTTTGCAAGCCGTGCCAAAACCGCACAGGCTAAAACACAGGTAGAGCTGGCACAATACCAATATATTTTACCAAGGCTTAAGGGTATGTGGAAACATTTGGAAAGACAGGGTGGCGGTGTAGGAACAAGAGGGCCGGGTGAAACTGAAATTGAAACTGACCGCCGTATTGTAAAAGATAAGATCGGTCTGTTACGCAAGCGGCTTGCCGAAATAGACAAACAGGCATTTACCCAACGTAAAGATCGTGGTGAATTTATTCGGGTGGCGTTGGTCGGTTATACCAATGTTGGTAAATCAACCCTGATGAATTTATTAAGCAAGAGCGAAGTGTTTGCAGAAAATAAATTATTTGCAACCTTAGATACCACCACACGTAAAGTTGTGTTCGAACAAACACCATTTTTACTAAGTGATACCGTTGGATTCATCAGAAAGTTACCGCATCATTTGGTAGAAAGCTTTAAAAGCACTTTAGATGAGGTAAGAGAAGCAGATGTATTATTGCATGTGGTGGATATGTCTCATCCGCAATACGAAGAACAGTTAACTGTTGTAAACAACACACTGGCAGAATTGGGTGTTGCAGAAAAACCAACCATTACCATATTTAATAAAATGGATAAGTACGTGGCAGAGGCTTTTGATCAATGGCTGGAGGCTGATGTTAAAAAAGAAATACTGAATGATTTAAAGCAACGCTGGCAAACCGAAACCCGGGGTAATTGTGTTTTTGTATCTGCTGTTGAAAAAACAAATATCGACTTGTTGCGTCAAACCATTTTAAATGCGGTAAGAGATGCTTACCATATACGTTATCCTTATAAGGCCGAGTTTTTTTACTAAGAACCGGCGGGTCCATTATGAGTAAAGAAAAATATTCGTGGTTTAAAATAGCACTTTCTCCGGAGGAAATTGATTTTTCAGCTAATGGCATGACGGCAGTTGATGTAAACGGGAAAAAGATTTGCCTGGCCTTGCACAACAATACTATAAACGCCTGTGCCCACAAATGCCCACATGCCGGAGGTATTTTATCCGACGGGCATATTGACGCCCTGGGTAATATTGTATGCCCTTTGCACCGTTACAAATTCAGCCTGCAAAATGGCCGCAATACCAGTGGCGAGGGTTATTATTTAAAAACATTCCCTGTAGAGATAAGGCCCGATGGCGTTTTTATAGGCTTTGCTGATAATAACCTGTTTGGCTGGCTGAAATAGTTGCCCTATTTTTTTTTACTAAACCTAAAATGCCTTACTTTTGCCCTC
>JAYVJU010000188.1:0-16412 GCA_043769035.1 Ferruginibacter sp. | reverse complement strand
CATTTGCAAGGCGGCGGCATTTGATTTTATTATTTTGGAAAGCGCTGGTGTGGGACAAAGTGATGCTTCTATTTTGGATTATGTAGATATCAGCATGTATGTAATGACGCCCGAATATGGCGCCCCATCGCAACTGGAAAAAATAAATATGCTGGATTACGCCGATGTGGTGTGCGTAAACAAATTTGATAAAGCCGGTGCCTTAGATGCTTTGCATGATGTACGCAAACAATACAAACGCAACCAAAGCTTGTGGACAGCGAAAGATGAAGAGCTGCCGATTGTTGGTACCATTGCTGCACAATTTAATGATGCCGGTGTAAACGAATTGTTTGAAAGGCTGATGGAAAAAGTGGCTGAAAAGACCGGCGTAAAATTTCATGGCGACATTGAACACCATGCTCATGTAAAAGATACTGCCAGCCAGTCAACCATTATTCCGCCGAAGAGAGTACGGTACCTGGCTGAAATTACAGAAACGATAAAAGATTATGATGGATGGGTAGAAGAGCAAAGTAAAATTGCATCGCTGTATTATCAATTGAGCGGCGCTAAAAAATTACTACCCGATGCAGAAAAATATATTGGCGAAATAGAAAAGAGCCTGTTGAAGAAACTGTATCCCGAAAATCTTGACCTGGTAAATAACTGGCCAACTGTTTTAGAACGTTATAAAAAAGAATTTTACGAGTTTACGGTAAGAGATAAAATTATTAAGCAACCGCTTACTTACAAAAGCTTATCGGGCACAGTAATACCAAAAGTTATTTTACCAAAGTATAAAGACTGGGGCGATATTTTAAAATGGCAATTGCAGGAAAATGTGCCCGGCGAATTTCCATTTACCGCCGGAGTGTTTCCATTAAAAAGAGAAGGCGAAGACCCTACAAGAATGTTTGCCGGCGAAGGCGGGCCCGAAAGAACCAACAGGCGTTTTCATTATGTAAGTGTGGGGCAGCCGGCAAAAAGATTATCAACTGCATTTGATAGTGTAACATTGTACGGCGAAGATCCCGGCCATCGTCCGGATATTTATGGTAAAGTAGGTAACAGTGGTGTAAGTATCGCTACAGTAGATGATGCAAAAAAACTGTACAGTGGTTTTGATCTTTGTGATGCCAAGACATCGGTAAGTATGACCATTAACGGCCCTGCACCAATGCTGTTGGCATTTTTTATGAATGCTGCCATTGATCAGCAATGCGAAAAATACATTATTGAAAATAATTTACGGGAAGAAGTAAACAAAGCAATCGAAGCAAAATACAATATTGAAAATCTTCCAAAGTATTTAGGCATAGATGGTAAACCCGTACATCATACAAAGCTGCCCAAATTATCTGGGTCTAAAGTCTCTCCGCCAGCTGGCGGAGGAGACCTGCCTGCCGGTCAGGCAGGTTTAGAGGGGGCTGGGTTTCTTCCCGAAGGAAACGACGGCCTTGGTTTACGCTTATTAGGCTTAAGCGGAAAAGATGTATTGCCTGCTGATGTATATGAAAAAATAAAAGCGAAAGCACTGGCCACCGTAAGAGGAACCGTGCAGGCCGATATTTTAAAAGAAGATCAGGCACAGAACACCTGCATTTTTTCTACAGAGTTTGCATTAAAATTGATGGGTGATGTACAGGAATATTTTATCAGCAATAAAGTGCAGAATTTTTATAGCGTAAGCATCAGCGGTTATCATATTGCCGAAGCAGGTGCCAACCCTATTACACAACTGGCATTTACTTTATCTAATGGGTTTACTTACGTGGAATATTATTTAAGCAGGGGAATGAACATTGATGATTTTGCACCGAACTTATCTTTCTTCTTCAGCAATGGTATGGATCCGGAGTACAGTGTTATAGGAAGAGTAGCAAGAAGGATATGGGCAAAGGCGATGAAGAATAAATACAAAGCCAACGACCGCAGTCAAAAATTAAAATACCATATACAAACCAGTGGCAGAAGTTTGCATGCGCAGGAAATTGACTTTAACGATATAAGAACAACGCTGCAGGCATTGTATGCCATTTACGATAACTGCAACAGTTTACACACTAACGCTTACGATGAGGCCATTACCACACCAACGGAAGAAAGTGTGCGCCGTGCCATGGCTATTCAATTAATTATTAACCGGGAACTGGGTACTGCTAAAAATGAAAACCCCAACCAGGGTGCATTTTTAATTGAAGAACTTACCGACCTGGTAGAAGATGCTGTACTAAATGAATTCAACCGCATTACAGAACGTGGTGGTGTGCTGGGTGCCATGGAAAGAATGTACCAGCGCAATAAAATTCAGGAAGAGAGTTTGTATTACGAAACATTAAAACATACCGGCGAATATCCCATCGTTGGTGTAAATACTTTTTTAAATAAAAACGGTAGTCCTACAATTTTGCCAACAGAAGTTATCCGCAGTACCACCGAAGAAAAAGAATTCCAGATAAAAACACTGGAGGCTTTTCAGGCAAGGCATGCGGATAAAAGTGCAGCCATGCTGAAACAATTACAGCAGGTAGCCATTAATAATGGTAATTTATTTGCCGAGTTGATGGAGACCGTAAAGTATTGTTCGCTGGGGCAAATTACCAATGCACTATATGCCGTGGGTGGACAATACCGCCGCAATATGTAAATATTTATCTTCTAATTTTCTGCAACACTTGCATTTTACAGGTTAAGTGGGTATCTTATATGCCTGCTTCCAAAAGGGAGCTGCCTTCCTTTAATCATTTTTTACAAACTAAAACCTTTTACATGAAAAAATTTCTGATCATTTGTGCTGTGGTGGTAACTGCAGCTGCCTGTAATAACGATGCAGCAACAAGTACTGCAGCTGGTGGCGACAGTACCAAAGCAGGCGAAACAAAAATGGCTGATGTTAAACTGCCCGAAATGGCTTTTCCGCTGGACAAGCCTTATAAAAACTGGCAGCCCGGCAATCCACAACATGCTGCCATGGTGATGAAATCTTTAAAAGGATTTATTGACGGCGATATGAATGCCGCCATACAGGACTTTGGCGACAGTGTAGAACTGGGCTTTGATTATTACCAGACTAAATTAAGTAAAGACAGTCTTAAAGCCAGCTTTACCATGCAGCGGGCTAATTACACCAGCATTAAAATAAAAATGAGCGATTGGGAATCGGTAATAGCTGCCGATAAAAGCGAAGAGTGGGTAACCTTATGGTACAAGCAATACCAGACCGATAAAAAAGGTGTTGTCGATTCTGTGGCTGTGGTGGATGATTGTAAAATTGTAAATGGTAAAATTGTGGTGCTGGATGAAAAAATTCAACACCTGGGACCACCCAAAAAATAAATGTTCGATCAGTTATAATAAAAAGTCTCCTGTAGTTGTACAGGAGATTTTTTTATTGGGGTCATTTTAAAAAGGGGTCGTATTTATGTACTTTTTGTCTTGACACAAAAAGTACCAAACCTGCCTGCCGGCAGGAAAGCAGGCGGGAAAAATTACATCCTTTTCCCGCCATGTAGCTATCCCGGTCATTTGTACTACTGTAGTTTCAGCATTTGAAATTATTATCATCGCATTCGGTAGCTGCTGCTTATTCATCAGGGAGCAATCAAAAAACGGGTTGCATTGTTTACAGCAAACCATTAGGGAACCCTTTTTTATACTATAACTTTAAACTGTTCTGCTAAATTGTAGACTGTAGCAAATCACACATCAAGGAACCAAAGTTGAAACTACAGTAGTACCAAAGCCCAATCAGGGAACCCTCCGGCAAAGGGGATGTAATCCTTTGCCGGGCTCTTTTTTTGTTTCTTTTTTGGAGAAGCAAAAAAGAAAATAGAAAAATTTATGCGCTTGAAAAAATTCAACACTCCTTTAGTTTTGCAAAAAAAAACTATGCTCCACCTAAACAGCATCCACCATACCGCCATCATCTGCAGCAACTACGCCGCATCAAAACATTTTTATACCGAAGTACTCGGCCTGCAGATCATACGTGAAGTGTACCGTGCAGCAAGAGACTCTTATAAACTCGACCTGGCGCTAAACGGGCATTATGTAATTGAATTATTTTCTTTCCCATCTCCACCGCCACGCCCCAGCCGCCCCGAAGCCTGCGGACTGCGCCACCTGGCTTTTGCCGTAACTGATATTGAAGCCACAGTTGCAGCATTGCAGCCATTTAATATTATTGCCGAACCCATCCGCATAGATGAATATACCGGTAAAAAATTTACGTTTATTGCCGACCCCGATGGATTGCCGGTGGAGTTTTATGAGGGGTAGGTGAGAGAAGTGTAAGCAAGGTTATAGAATCTTGTCGTTTCTTTGGCACTTTTATACAGATAGTTCAATGAGCAGTTTTAATCTAAACGTATGTTATTAATCAGGCGACCAACAACGGCTGAGGGTTAATAAAGCAGTAATCTACACTGGTAACTAATTTCCATTTAGTGGAGCCTCGTTTTTAATTATTTTTTTGTAAAGATTTGGTAATCCTTTTTCAAACCACTCAGGTAACTTTCCGTGGTGTAGTGCAAAATGTAGTTCTCCGTTTTTAAACAAAGCTAATTCCTTGTGTTTACTTGCGGAAGTATCAACAATTTTTAATTCATCAAGTTCCTGGTATCTTTTATTAAGCTGGTATAGATTACCATAATAATTTCTTTCAATTTCATAAGGGGGTACATTGTGACCGCCTTGCTTTGCTCTTTCTGTTACACGTAAGGCAGATAGTTCTGTATTTGCAAGTCCAAAGAAAATAAGATGAGTTTTATAACCTTCACCTTTAAAACGTTTTAGTATTTCCCAGTTTTCACTGCTGGGTAGATGCCCTTCATAAACAAAATCATCTTTAGTTGACAAAGCTTTGTTTACAAGTTCTTCAAAGTATTCATAAACCCATTCGTTAGCAATGCGGTTAGCTTCTTTTAATGATGGGGTTACTGATTTATATATTGCTATGCGTTTTTGCATAGCTAATTTATCTCCGTCAAAAATCGTATAATTATCCTGAATAATCCGGGGTAAGTGAGAAAACCCCAAGGTAGACTTTCCTGAACCATTGGAGCCTGTTATTATGTATAAATCAGGCATCCTGTTTATGAAAAATTGAATTTTTTCCTTATCCTGTCACTTTCTTCGGCTGAGTATTTCTTAATCACTTCAAAATCATTAATTGCTTTGCTTAAAAAAACAAGTTCTATAGATCCATCGGGATGTTCAATGTAGCATTGATCAGGAGGTAAAGTATCAGAATTGATCATAAACGTAAGGCCATTCTTTAGTTTGGTTTCACGTAAATTTTTTATCGCCTGATTGGCAGATTTTTCTAAACGTTTTAAGTTCATACAGATTACAGAGTAGTTAATAATTACTATAAAGTTATTGAAAATTGTTCATACAGACTTACACAGAAATAAATTTATTAGACTTTTGATTAAGGTTTAAAACTTTCATTATGAATTTTTAAAAACTCTTTTGAGGGTAGAAATTTATCAGGCAATAAAATACTTTCGCCATTAAATTTAATAAAATTCTGGTCGATACTTTCCACAATATTTTTCTTTTTTAATTTCGATGAAATCTTGATAGTATAATCATCTGCAGAAATTGTGATCAATCCTTTATCAAAAGCTCTGTCATGTAATGCGTTTAAGCAAAGTCCGTTCATTGGATTTAATCTGTTCTTTTCATCTTTACTCCATGGCACAATATGGCTTGCAATTAATAAATCTGCATTGTCTATTCCTGTAACACAACATTTATTATTGTATGTGGCTAAAATCATTGTTCTAAAAATAGATTGATTCACTCTTACTTTAACTAGCCTTTCTTTTTCCTTTCCTTCTCTCGGCAAATCATGTACTTCGATCTTATTTAACTTTTCAATAGTAGTATGTTTTGTTTGTGCTAATAAGTTTTCGCTTTCAATTAAAGCCGCATCCCAGTTATTATAAAATTCATCCCAAATTTGCTTGTCTAATTTACTTGCATTTGACGCTCCCTTAATTCCTCTTTCTTTTAAAGTTGGATCAAAGCTTGCAAAGTTGCCGAGTTTTAATGCAATGGAAGAAGGGGTTCTTCCAATAAGTTCTGCAAATCTTATAATTTCTGGCGTGGCCTTATGCATTTTACCAAATGGCAATTTGCAATAAAGATTAACAGCAAGTATTAACTCATCTCTTGTCCAAAGCTTTTGGCCTTCTTTCATACTGGTTTAAATTACTTTCCACAATTTAAGGTATTCTTCAACTTCTTCCTCTCCACAAAATAAATCCACAATTCTTATTCAAACATTGATTGATTAATAATTTTGCAATAGTGTGATAAAAGCTGCTAATCTCCATACATCTTGAACCACAGTACGGACAAGTAAAAGGCTGGTCGTTCATTAAAAATATTTGTAGGGGGGCATTCAAATCCATTTGTCAAACTTATTTTTATGTGTACGATAAAGCGGTATGTTTTAGGACACAATCTTAATTGTGTATAAGATTGAGCAATAATATTCCTTGTGGCTTAAAGTACATTTGTGTTTAAGTCACCTTGCACAACTTTATAAAAACAAACTGCAGTTAAATACCTGCAATAGTGGTTTAACCGCTCCGTTTGCCCCATTTTTCATCCCCGAAAATCCAAAATTTAATTTTGGATTTTCGGGGATGATTTTTGTTCAAGTGTGATGAAGTGTTAGAAAAAAGATAAAGACATCTGTGAGTAGATGAGTTAAGTATTCTTTTTAAAAGAGAGGGCTATTATAGAGATAATATTATCTTCTGCAAAGTCTTTTCAGCCTTAGCAGGCTTCAGTTTACATTCCCAAACAGTAATAATTTTCCACCCATCTTTCTTTAAAGCTTTTATGGCTTTGCTATCGTTGGCTTTATTGGCATTTATTTTATCCGTCCACCATTTCGTTCTTGTCTGCGGTATTTTAAAATATTTGCAGTTGGTATGCCCATGCCAAAAACATCCATGCACAAAAATTACCGTATTGTACTTTGGTAAAACAATATCCGGCTTGCCGGGCAGTTTTTTATCGTGGAGTTTATAACGAAATCCATTTGCATGCAAAAATTTACGCACCAGCATCTCAGGTTTGGTATCCTTGCCTTTAATACGGCTCATATTAAAGCTGCGTTGCTTTTTGGTATGTACATCTGCCATTGCAGCACAAATGCAATCACCCGCCTTTGAGAATTGATAAACACCATAAATTTTAAAGCTTCCTTCTTATCTTCATCGCATGATAACCCTCCAAAACAAAACCCTTACCGCAGCCATTGCTACCAAAGGCGCCGAGTTGCAAAGCCTTACCAATTCACAAACCAACCTGCAATATATGTGGAGCGGCGATGCTAAGTACTGGGGCAAGTACAGCCCGGTATTGTTTCCCATTGTTGGCGGCTTAAAAAACGATACCTATTACCACCAAGGCAAAGCATATACATTACCACGCCATGGCTTTGCACGGGAAAGAGAGTTTGCTGCAACACAAATAAGTGAGGCAGAAGTATTGTTTACCTTAACTGATGATGACAGCAGCAGGGCGGTTTATCCTTTTGCATTTGAGCTGGGCCTGCGCTACAGGTTGCAGGGCAATAGTTTGCTTTGTACTTACGAAGTATATAATCCTGCTGCAGGCGAACTGCTTTTTTCTGTAGGGGCACACCCTGCATTTGCAGTGCCGCTTACCGCCGATACGGTGTACACAGATTATTACCTGCAGTTTAATGCTACAGAAAACCTGCAGCGCTTTAAACTTGATAATGGTTTAATTGCCGCACCCGAAGCATTGCCAATCAGCAATGGCAGGTTGCCTTTACAGCAGTCGTTATTTTACCAGGATGCGATTGTTTTAAAACACATGCAAAGCAACAACATTACAATTGGCTGTAATAAAAACAGCCATGGCCTTAATTTTAAGTTTGATGATTTTCCTTTTTTTGGTATATGGGCTGCAAAAGATGCATCCTTTGTTTGCCTGGAGCCCTGGTGTGGTATTGCAGATAGTGTAAACACCGATCAGCAATTAATAAATAAAGAAGGTATTATTGCCCTTGCGCCGGCAACACACTGGCAAACAACCTGGGCAGTGGAATGTTATTAATACAATGAACGCTGAAAATATTTATACTAACAACGATCTTTTTTTATGCTCCTGAAAAAAATAGTACTAACACTTTGTATCTTTTATTCCTTTACAGTAACTGCACAAACAGAAGAATTGTATTTCGACTGGAATTATAAACCCTGTACACCTGAAAAAGCCCGTTTTTTAAGTATAAGAAAACAAACTGACAGCGGCTGGTTGCGCAATGATTTTTATTATACCGGCAAACATCCTTTACAAATGAGGGGCTTGTACCAGGATAAAGAATGCAAGATAGAAAATGGCTGGTTCGCTTTTTTTTATCCTAATGGGCAACTTTCAAATATGGGCAGGTATATAAAAAAACAAAAAGACGGTTTGTGGCTGGGTTATCATTACAACGGCATGATGAGTGACTCCGGGCTATATGAAAACGGGCAGCGTAAAGGCACGGCAATGAGCTGGCACAGGAACGGCTATGTATCCGATTCGGCGGTGTACGATAACGATGGTACAGCTGTTTGCGTATCGTGGTTTGATAATGGCCAGCCGGCAGAATATGGAAGAAAATTGAATGGTAAAAAAGAAGGCAAGTGGCAATTTTTTAGCAAAGAAGGTAACAAGGCTGCAACCGAAGAGTATGCAGAAGATAAATTGATAAGCCGTGTTTATTTTGATGAAAAAGGTAATGCATTAACTGATACTGCTAACAGGGATGCCCCGGCAAGTTTTACCGGTGGCACTAAAGGCTGGCAAAATTATGTTTATAAAAACCTGCAATTTCCACGGGGGTATAAGTTAACGAATACCGAAATGGTTACTGTAGTGGTAGCAGCATTGGTAAATGAAGATGGTAGTGTAACAGATGCTTTTGTGCAAATACCTTTTGATGCGGTATTTGATAAAGAAGCTTTGCGGATATTTAGAAAAACACCATTGTGGAATGCTGGTATAAAATACAACCGTAAAGTAAAAACACTTATTAGGCAGCCGGTAACTTTTGCGCAACAAACCGACTAAAAATTATTACTGTAATTCTTCGCAGTAATAACCGGCATTCAATAAAATATTTTCAACTTCCTGCGCAGCAATATTGCGGCTTACAATACGCAGTATATTATCGCAGTCATCAAGGTCAACATTCCATTTTACAATATGCGGATGAATATCGAGTAATGATTCTACATCGCTGATGCGTTTGGCATCGGTAAGATTGGTTTTAAAAACCAAAACTTCAACGCCCCCTCCGGTTGCCGGAGAGAGCGTTGAAGCAGCTTCAATGATTTGAAATTGACTCATAATTTATACAGCTTGATTTTATAATGTTGGTTTAAATTATCAGAGACTAAAGTTCCCCTTTAGGGGCGGAGGGGTGTCCCCACCTGCCGCCACACCTGTTCTTCCACTCGGCTTTAAATTTTTCTCTTTCTTCGGGTGTCATATTATCAAGGCGTTGTTTCATTTTCTGTTTCCACGCCATGTTGCCCCGCCAGCCCCTGCCACCACCAAAACCGCCAAACAGTATTTTACTCAGCAACAGTATACCCAGTGCCTGTATAAATGTTATGGCTTTTACACCCAGTACTGCCGGCAGTATGGCATTCCATAAGCCCATTACTATAAAACCAAATACTGCTACGGCAATAGCGCCAAATATCAGTATCATCAGTGCTTTTTTAATCCAGAATTTTTTCATGTTATTTTTTATTTGCCACAGCAGCACGGAAGCACAGCATTTTTATATTTCTTTATCAGCTTCCTTATTGCTATGAGTTATTTTAATGTTGTTTTGTTTGCCAATTCGTACACAATTTTATTGTTTGTATTTTTCAGTGTTTCTGTGCTTCAGTGGCAATTTTAATAATTTAATAGTTCATCTTTTAATACCTGTAAGCGGCTTCTTAAATGCAACACGGCATATCTTTTACGGCTGATGAGTGTGGCCACACTTTCTCCCGTTTTAGCTGCAATATCTTTAAAGGCAATATCATCTATCTCGTGCTGTATAAAAACAGTCCGTTGTTCTTCGGGCAGTTCGTCCAAAGCTGTTTTAAGTTCTTCCCAAAAAAGATTGCGCAGGTATTCTGTTTCGGGGTTATTATCGCCGGGCAGCATGATCTCTTTCCAGTCAAAATTGTCGCCATCCATTTCGGCACCGGTTAATATATCATCGGCCAGGGGCAGTTTTTGTTTGCGGTAGCTGTCGGTAATTTTATTACGGGCCACCGTATATAACCAGGCGCTGGCCTGCTCTATTGGTTGGGTGTTGCCGGCAAACTGGTACAATACTTCCTGCAGGATATCTTCTGCATCTTCGGTACTGGCCACCCGTTGTTTAATAAAACCAAACAGCCGCTTGCTTACCGCCTTAATGGTATCAGTGATATTTCTGTTGCGTTCAGCAGCCATTGGTGTTGTTATCGTAAGTGCCTCTTCCATGTATATTACTGAAGACGGCTAAGGGAAAAGAATGTTTTAAAAAAGAGAAAATATTTTTAAGCTACAAAAGTAGGGGATACCGCAGGCTTTTAAAGTCATATGGAGTGAATGGTGGTTTTACCTGAATGAATTGAAGATTGGGGTAATTAACCGTTTGAAAAATTGCACTACGGGAATTGAAACTGCCGGGCTTTAATTTTAATAACGATAAAACCCCGGTTACAACATTACTGTAACCGGGGTTCTGGTTTAATTGCTGTTACCAGGCTTATTACTCATCAGTTTGAAAACCACACATCGTTTTTTACAACTGATGCCGCATCAAACCCGCCGGTAACACAAATTTTATTATTAAATAGTATGGCCTGGTGGCCGCCTCTTGTACCAAAAGCGGCGTTGGTTTGTTTTGTCCAGTCTTTACCGTTGGTGCTGCTCCATACTTCATCTGTAGTAACAAAACCAACTACACCTCCCATTACATACAATGTATTGTTGTATACAATTGCCTGGTGTGAGTATAGCGGTACAAATTTAGAACCTGTGGTTGTTTCCTCTGTCCAGCTTCTGCCATCGGCACTGCTCCACACATCGTTTTTAAATCCTGTTGCTGTATAGCCGCCAATAACATAAAGCTTGCTGTTGAATACTACAAGCTGGTGGCCGGCTCTTGCACTAAACTGTGTACCCACAACTGTTTCCTGCGCCCATGTAATTCCATCGGCACTGCTCCAGATATCATTTTTTGTTCCTCCAATTCCATCACCACCAATCAACCACATCTTGTTATTAAATACAACTACATCATGTAACGAACGGATGCTGAAACTTGCATTAGCAGTTACCTGCGTCCATGCAGCACCGTCTGTACTGTTCCAGATGTCGTTTAATGCATTACCATTACTTAAGCCGCCAATAACCCAAAGCTTGTTATTAAAAGCAATTACCTGGTGATCGCTTCTTACACTAAAAACCGGGCCGCTTACTGTTGTTTGTGCCCATGATACACCATCTGTACTGCTCCATATTTCATTGCTGTACAGTATATCTGTTTTTCGGCCACCAATAACCCAAAGCTTATTGTTAAACGCCACCGACTGATGATCGAACAGTGGCGCAAACTGGCTGCCGCTGGTAGTTGTTTTTGTAAAACTTACTGCTGCCGTTGGTGCAGGCGCAGGCGTATCATTTTTTTTGCAAGATGTTACTAAAAGCATTGCTGATAATGCAGCAATACAACCGAATGTTGTTTTTTTCATTGTTGTTTTTTTAGGATTTGATTTTTATTTGTTGGAAAGAATTTATTTTTCAGAACTGGATTACTTTATCTTATCACATCCAATTTCTCTTTTACCGCCGTAGCTATAGTATTTTACAGCGCTGCTGTAATTACCACCGCCGGTATAGTCCTGCGAAAAACTAAATTCCTGCGTATAACATTTGCCATCGTTGCTCTTGGTAATACAAACGGCGCCAAGGGTGCGGTTGATAATAGCGCCTGTTAATTCATTTTTTCTTACAGTCCATGCCGCCGAAGTAATGATTGCTTTGGTAAACTTATCGTTCCAGCCCAGGTTATTTGCGGCAGCAACCATCTGGCTTTCTAAACCGGCATTGCTCATGGCTGCTTTTGGTAACTGGCGGCTTGCCATTAATTCATCGTGCAGTTTTGTGGACAGGCTTTTTATCGCCGTTACGCCGCCGTTCAGGTCCAGGTCGAGTTTACTTTTTATGTCACCAATTTTTGAAGTGGGGAAGATGAGTTCACAGGTTATTTCGTGGCTTATATCTCCGGCCTTTACCAGGTCGTCCATAAAATAGGAGTAGGTCCAGTTTTCGGCAGCAATGTAAGGGGCATAATTATCTTTAAACCATTGTGCATCGGGTAACAATGCAAATTGAATATAGGATTTGCCCTGCACGGCAAGCGGCAAAATGATATTCGACAGGTCGCCACCCCAAACTGCAGTACCGCCATCCACTTTTATTCTTATGCGGAGTTCATCATTATTATTCATGGCATCTTTTACATTAATGCCCAGGTAGGCGGTACCAAAAATTGCTTCCCCGGTTTTAAATCCTGTTTTTATAAATGCCGCCATTTCTTTTTCTTTACCAATTAGCAGCGGCTTACTGCTCCACACAATACTGTTTAAATGCTCTTTATGAAAATCGCTGGTAAAAAATTTTGCCGATTCGCCTTCTGCATTGCCCAGTTGTTTATTTATTTCTTCCAGCTTTTTCTTAAAGGGCTCGTTATTGGGCGACAGCATTAACACTGCCATACACTCATACTTTGCTTCATTCAGCAGGGCTATTTTTTCCTGCGGATTTTTTGCACCGGTACTGGCCTGTATTACTGCTGTTACATTCCATTTAAACCTGTCGGCCCTTTTTACATAGGCATCATAGTCGGCCAGTTTTTCTTCTACCAGGCCTGCATAACTTTTTGGGTCAATTGTACCCAGTGCTTTTTTCTTTTCCTGGTAAGTGGCAAGGTCAATTTGTTTTACCCTGTTATAATAATTCTTTCCTGTTACCCCGGGTTCAATATCAATTCCGGTTGAGTACACCCCGATCATCTGTTGCCAGATATCTTTATAATAATTTTTTTCTTCTTCCGCTTTAGCTTTGGCTGCTTTGGCATCGCCGCTTTCTTTTGCAGCTTTATCTTTCCAGGGTTTAACTTCTGCCTCCAGCTTTGCAATATCAAACGATGGGTCTTTTTCTTTTATCATCTGTATCATTCTTTCTGCATTGCTAACAGAGGAAGGCGTGCCAGTGCCGGCTTTAAGTTTGTCAATATGCGACCAGAAAGATTTTAGCTGCACTTTTGCCGGGCCGCTGTAATCGCCGGGCTGTGCTGTTATGGTGCTGTGTAAAAATAAAAGGGTCAAAATAAGGGTAAGTGTTTTCATAATGATGGTTTTTTCGATTCAAAACTATTTATCATCATTTAAAAAATACGCTGCGTTTTATAAACGATGTAAGCCGTTTTACAACCGAAGTGCAGCTAATGCAGTTTTTAAATAAATTCCTGCATCACTTATAAAGCAATATGCTGCAAACATGAAACCGAAAGTATCGGTAATGAAATGAACGGGGATTAACAGTTGCATGATTTTATTTTACAGTTGAATGTGGACTTTGAAAAAGAATGTAACGCATTTCTTATCTTACAGGCACAGTAAGTGTTTAGAATATTGAAATATGCAAAAAATTATTGTCTTTGTTTTTTTTACCCTTTGTACCAATAATTTTTTATCGGCGCAAAGCAATTGCGCCTGTACAGCATATGCGGCATTACAAAAATCCGAGACAGATGACAGTACTATTGCAGCCCGGCTGATGCAATCAGCTACTGATGCCTGCATTGCAAAAGGTTACCAGTTGATGGCGTTGTTTTATACTGATATTAATAAACCGGATTCGGTTGAGTATTTATTGCAGCTGGCAGAAAAGCAATACAAAAAAAATAATTGCAGCGACAGTTTATTATTGCAGACGTATAAGACCCGGGCAAAATTGTATTACATGAAAGGCGATTTTGCCAAAGCTGAGGAGTATAGTTTTAAAATGCTGCAGTCTGCCGAATTAGCCGGTAATATTTACGAAGAGGCCAACAGCCTCACCATGATCTCACAACTACTTAATCAAATTGGCCAGGCCGATAAAGGCATTACTTATACCAGGAAAGCAATATTACTTATCGATAAACTGGTGAATGCAGATCAGCAGGCAGAGATTATTTTTAAAATTTCAAAACGTTACCTCTGGCATTTCCAGGATACCAAAACAGCACCGAGCCTTGACAGCTCGGCTTTATTCAGCCTTAAACAAATTGTCATTGCCAAAAAAAATAATAACAGGCTTTCATTGGCCAGGGCATATAATAACCTGCAGGGTGTTGAATGGGAAAAAGGAAACCTGGTAAAAGCGCTGCAATATCTTGATAGTTCTTTTGCTTTTACCGATAAGGATAATTATGCTGATTTAAGGATCAATTATTTTGATAAAGCAGATATCATGCTTGAGTTGAAAAATTATTCGGCAGCAGCCGGCTTGGCCGACTCCGCTATATATTACGCAAAACGGAGTGGTTATGATGCCTATACTGCCGAGTGCTATGAGTTAAGTTCCCGTATTGCCAAAGCAAGCGGCGATTATAAAAAAGCATTTGAACTGAATGAAATGGCAAGAGGTATTACTGATAGCATAAGAAACATAGAAAAAACAGAAGCAGTAACAGCATTAGAAAAAAAATACAACCAGGCCAAAAATGAAAACACTATTAAAGACCTGGATAAAAAGCGGCAATTATATTTACTGCTGGCTATAGCCGGCATACTTGCCGCCATTTCCATTGGGTTCTTTCTGCGCCAGCAAAGACTACAACATAAAAAAGATATTTTAGAAACAGAGCAACGGCTTAACCGGGCAAGGATGAATCCGCATTTCTTTTTTAATGCATTAACCACTTTGCAAAAATTTGCGTTACGGGATAATGACGGGCAGGCATTGGCCAGTAATCTCTCAAGGTTCAGTAATATTATGAGGGAAACTTTGGAAAGTACCTATAAAGAATACGTAACTGTAGAACAGGAAATGGAATTTTTAAATGAGTATCTTGAAGTGCAGAAAATACGTTTTCCAAAAACATTCAGTTACGAAGTGTTTGCCGATAAAAATTTAGAAGTAGATGATATACTGATTCCATCAATGATATTGCAACCCTTTGTTGAAAACAGTATTGAACACGGTTTTGCAGGCATTGATTATCCTGGTAATGTAAATATTGAATTTACAACCGCCGGTAAAGAAGTGCTGATACAGATAACTGATAACGGTAAGGGTTTGGCCACAACTGCAAAAGAAAATAACGAGCACATCAGCCGGGCAAGCCAGATAATTAAAGACAGGATATATTTGCTGAACATTAAATTAAAAACCAAAGCAGGTTTCAGTATTGATAATGATGCATCCGGGCAGGGTGTGGTGGTAAAAATACATTTGCCATTATTATATAAAAGCCAGCAGTAAACCCCCGCATGAAAATTTTATTAATTGATAACGAACAGGAAGTAAGACTCATACTTAAAGATATGGTGGCAGCCTGGAGTAAAGGCATGCATACTATTGATGAAGCAGATGGTGTTGCAAGCGGGGTACAAAAAATAAATACCCTGCAGCCCGATATTGTTTTGCTTGATGTGGAAATGAATGACGGTACCGGCTTTGATCTGTTAAAACAATTGGTTGCTCCTTCCTTCCAGTTAATTTTTACAACAGCCCATAATCAATATGCTATACAGGCGTTTAAATTCAGCGCTATTGATTATTTATTAAAACCAATTGACCCGGTTGATTTAAATATTGCTTTGCAAAAAGCTGCGGAGCATATTGTAAACCATAGTTTGCAAAGCCAGTTAACCGTATTAATGCAGCAACTTGCCGGTAAAAACGACAGGGGCGAAAACGGCCGCCAGATTGTATTGAAAGATATTGACAAAACCTATTTTATAAAAATGGACGATATACTCTACTGCGAAGCAGAAGGATCATACACCAAATTTTATATCAGTAACAGCGAACCCATTTTTGTATCCCGTAATCTGCGCTCTTACGAAGAGTTGCTGGCACCTGCAGGTTTTATACGTACCCACCATTCCTGCCTGGTAAACCCCAATAAAATAAAAGTGTACGACCGTAAAACCGACTGTGGCACATTAATACTGGAAGGCGGCTATACCGTTCCGGTATCGCAACGAAAAAAAGATTTTGTGGTACAGTTTTTAGAAAGCAGGTAAGGTTTATTTTTTTGCTTTAGGATTTAAATTTACAATTGCAGCACCTACATAACAGTTACCATCCTTCTGCATCTCCATCAGTAATTTTTCAATAAGAGCAGT
>JAYVJU010000187.1:0-5755 GCA_043769035.1 Ferruginibacter sp. | reverse complement strand
TGGTATGCTTGAAGGTATGGACAGCAAACATGGTGTACAGGTTATTAAAGCCAAAGTGCCATTAAGCGAAATGTTTGGTTATGTTACGCAGTTGCGTTCATTATCGAGCGGCCGTGCCACTTCAACCATGGAGTTCAGTCATTATGCTCCTGCACCAAATAACGTTGCAGAAGAGATCATTGCAAAATCGAAAGGCAAAATGAAAGTAGAAGATTAATCACAAACACTTTCTATACTTACAAACCCTGTACGCAAGTACGGGGTTTGTTTTTTACCCTGCAGCTTTAATTTTTATCCAATATTTTTGTTACTTAAATAATTTCATTTGAGCGCCGCCATATTTTTATTTACACCACCTTTTACGCAGCTCAACACGCCGTACCCTGCAACGGCATATTTAAAAGGATTTTTAAATACAAAAAATATCAGTGCCTTCCAGGCCGACCTGGGTATAGAAGTTACCATAGCATTATTCTCTAAAAAAGGATTGCAGGAGTTATTTGCGTCGATAGATACTACTAAAAAATTATCTGCAAATGCACAGCGTATTATTAGCTTAAAAGACGAGTACATAAAGACTATTGATGCTGTTATACTTTTTTTGCAGGGAAAGAATCCTTCCCTGGCACCATTGATAAGTAAAAGAGATTTTTTACCAGAGGCAGAAAGATTTGCACAAACAGATGATTTGATGTGGGCCTTTGGCAGCATGGGCAACCAGGATAAAGCAAAACATTTAGCAACATTATATTTAGAAGACCTGAGTGATTTGATTAAGGAATGTGCAGATGAACATTTTGGTTTTAGCCGCTATGCAGAAAAACTGGGCAGGAGTGCCAATAGTTTTGATGAATTATATGGCGAACTGCAAAAAGAATATACTTACCTGGATAATATACTGATTGATATTTTACAAAAAAGAATGGCAGCAGTGCAACCAAAACTGGTTTGTATTTCTGTGCCCTTCCCCGGTAATTTATATACATCACTCCGTTGCGGTCAATGGATAAAACAAAATTACCCCAATGTGAAAGTTGGTATGGGTGGAGGCTTTGCCAATACAGAACTACGTTCATTATCTGATACCCGTGTATTTGAATTTTATGATTTTATAACACTGGATGATGGGGAAGCGCCGATTGAAAACCTATTGCATTTTATTGAAGGCCGTAAAAGCATTGAAGAACTGAGACGGACTTTTATGTTGCTTGATGGTAAAGTAACGTATTCAATAACACCGCCTGTACCGATTATAAACAAGGCCAGGTAGGTACACCGGATTACAGCGACCTGTTACTGGATAAATATATTTCTGCAATAGAAGTGGTGAATCCCATGCACAGTTTATGGAGCGATGGCAGATGGAATAAACTTACCATGGCACATGGTTGTTACTGGGGTAAATGTACTTTTTGCGATATCAGTTTAGATTATATAAAAAATTACGAGCCTATTGCAGCTGAACTTTTATGTAACCGCATAGAAGAGATAATGGCACAAACGGGGCAAAA
Source organism: Ferruginibacter sp. (assembly GCA_043769035.1). GTDB lineage: Bacteria > Bacteroidota > Bacteroidia > Chitinophagales > Chitinophagaceae > Ferruginibacter. The sequence continues at coordinate 4,244 of JAYVJU010000187.1, read as the reverse complement.
TGGTTTTCACTTTGTAGATGAAGCTGCACCGCCTGCAATGATGAGGGCATTATCGCTTGAAATCATCAAAAGAAAATTAGTGGTAAGCTGGTGGGCCAATATCCGCTTTGAAAAAAGTTTTACCCGTGACTTGTGTTTGTTATTGAAAGCTGCCGGATGTATTGCGGTATCGGGTGGATTGGAAGTAGCATCAGACCGTTTACTGGAACTGATACAAAAGGGAATTACTGTTGCCCAGGTCGCAAAAGTAAATAAACATTTTACAGAAGCCGGCATAATGGTACATGCTTATTTGATGTATGGTTTTCCTACACAAACAGCACAGGAAACCATTGACTCTTTGGAAATGGTGCGGCAATTATTTGAAGCCGGTGTTTTGCAATCGGCCTTCTGGCATTTATTTACTATGACGGCACACAGCCCGGTAGGATTGAATCCTGAAAAATATAAAGTACAAAAACTAACGGAGACTGTTGGCAGCTTTGCCAATAATGATATTGCACATGCTGACCCTACAGGCGCCGATCATGAAAGTTTTAGTTTCGGGCTAAAAAAATCTTTATTAAATTATATGCATGGTGCCTGCTTTGATGTGCCCTTGTATAAATGGTTCGATTTTAAAGTGCCTAAAACAACTGTGGCGCCTGACTATATAATAACACAACTGGCAGCAGAAGAATACAATGCTGCAAAACCCAACACAAAAGTAATATGGCTGGGTAGTAAGCCGGCGGTGGAAACATTTACTAAATCAAAAAAAGGAAACCAGTGGGAGATGTGTTCCTTAAATTTTGAAACGAAAAAAGAAACATTTAATATTAAAGTAGATCAGGTTGAAGGTTTGTGGCTGTCAATCATTATAGAAAAATTATCTGTAAATAATATTAAAACCTATACGCTGCAGGAAGTAAAAGAAGATTACGAAGCAGCCGGACTTGATGACTTTGAATTGTTTTGGGATAATAAACCTGTTAATACTTTGTACAAGGCAGGATTGCTGCAATTATAAAAATATTTATTTAAGGTAAACACTCATTTCAGCCAGGTTCATCACAATACTTTCCTGTTTGTTTACTGCTGTGTAAGACAGCACATCATCAACCAACGAAGGACGTACCACTAACAACAGATTATAATTGAAAGAACTGCTCAATAAGTTTATTAAAGTTGTATAAAATCCCTGCTGGTATTTTGTTTCTAAAGGGCCGATTTCATCAATTATTAAATAGTTGATATCATGCCTTTTGCTTTCCTCTATCAATATGTCATTAGCTTTTTTGAAACCTGCAGCTGAAAAAATATATTTGCCAATTACCAATTGTGCTTCATTTTTACTGGCTTCCATTTCAAAATATGCTGCACCGGCAATATTATAAAAAACTCTTTTGCCATTTACAATAGGAGTTAATATGCCGGCCATATCGTTCCTGTCTTTACAAAATTGTTGCAGTAAAGTTGTTTTGCCTGTTTGCTTTTCAGCAGTAAGAATAAGAATTTTATTGCTCATGATGTACTATCAGCAAAACGGTATTGTTAATAAAACTTTTAAACCGTAACCATTTGCCCGGTTGCTGTGATAAGGCCCAGCTATGTGCTACAATAGTTTTTATGCCGGGAAGTAATGCTACCACCTGTTGTATGGCGCCGGCCTTTTTTTCTTTATAACGGATTACCCATTTTTGTATTTGTATTCGCAGCAAAGGAGATATAAAAAAACTCCATACCAGAATAATGATTGTGCCACGTAAAATTATTTCAAGCACTTTTGATTTGCCGAAACCTGCATTAAAAAAAGGAATATAAGAGGCGATCAAAAGTAACAGCATCAGCCCACCAAATATCATCATCCAGCTCTTTTTCTTTTTAACCGGGTGAGAATTGCTAAAAGCATCTGTATCATTTATAACAAGGCCATCTAATTGCTGTAATAATAAACCGGCACCATTACCTGCCTGTACTTTTTTTATGATCTTGATATTTAAAATGCCCCCTGCAATACCAGCTACCAGGTAACAACCGATATAAAACAAAACAATGTACAGCGAATAATGTATTGCACCTTTGCTAAAATTCTGGGTTATTTTATTTAGAAAAATATCTATAGCTACCCAAAACTGTTTTCCAAATAACAACGTAAGAATAAGTAAATGCTGGAAAGCGGAGTAGAGTAAAGAAAATAAAGTAAGTATAAATGCTGCTGGTTTAAAAAACCGCTTGTTAAGAAATAATAATTCTCCCACTGCGCCCTGTATTAAAACAGCTACATAAGCCATTGGTGGTGTATGTGGACTTAAAATAAATTTTACCGATATAACCAGTAATGTAGCTTTTAATATTTCTCCTTTCTGTGTGCTGCCCAGTGCAATTAATGTAATACAGACAGCGGCAACAAAGCTAAGTGCCAAACCTGCAAACGGAATTTGCATGCCATGTAAGATGCCTCCCATAAAAGCTTCGCTAAAAGCCCATAAGGCGGTAATACGGAGTGTTACGTTGGTTTTAAAAAAATCTTTATTAATAATATTCATTTATACTTTTTAAAATAACGGCATCCCTTGCTGAGTGATATCTATTGTATCACCAACATTAATGATGCCGTTTTGATGGTGCAAAACGTTTTGACCAAAATAAATTTTATTGTCTTTCATACGGTAAGTGGATAATGTTTTTAAAGGCTCTTTCCCTTTTTCTGCATTTTGCTGGTTGATGGTCGTCATTACACAACGGGAGCAGGGTTTTACGCCAAGGAAATTAATATCGTTGATGGAAAATTTTTCCATCTCATCTTCAATATGTGCATGGCCACCGGTAAAAACCAGGTTAGGCCTGAAACGGTTCATGGGTAAAGCATTTTTAAGTTTATTATTTAAATGTTCAAGTGTTGCTTCGCCAATCATTAGTATGGGATAACCATCCGAAAAGGAAGTGATCTCGTTGTTGCCGGCATAACGTTTATCTACAAGTCTTGCTGCATCATCGGGCATATATACCAATTTGCATTTAAAGTGAAGCATATCGCTAAACCATTCGTTGTGATCATCGCTTACTTCAACTGTATCACAAATATCTTCCCAAACAGTTACTTTCAATTTCTTTTTAGCTTCAGTTACATAAGGTATTACAATCGAAAGATTTTCATCATTGTATTTTGAAATGGTGAATCCATCGTCGTTTTGTGCTGTATGTAGTAATACCATCTGTGGATGTGTTCGCTGCGATAAGAATACATTCTTTTCATCCACCAACATCCACCTCCGGTCGTATTGAAACCCGGTACTGCAGAGTTGTACTGTTTGTTTACAGATACCACCCAGTGATTTTACCGGGTAAATATTTAGCTGGCTTACTTGTAACATACTGCAAAATTATCTTTTCTTTTTAGATACTTATTACAAAAGCCAATATTATTGTATTTTTAATGTACTAAATACAATTTATGAAATCGACTATTACTATAGAATATTGCCCTAAATGCCATTGGCTGTTACGAGCTGCTTATATGGCACAGGAACTGTTAACCACTTTTGCTGATGAAGTGGAAGCAGTAACTTTAAAACCCAGTGAAATAAATGGCCGCTTTACTATTCATGTAGGCGCTAAAAAAATATTCGACAGAAAGGAATATGGCGGCTTTGCAGAGATAAAAGAAATAAAGCAATTGGTAAGAGATATTGCAGCGCCGGGTAAAAGTCTTGGGCATACTGATACACCAACTCATCATCAATCGTAAATATATGCTTGGTATAATTCTTTGTGGCGGACAAAGTTCACGAATGGGCAGCGATAAAGGGTTGCTTGTTCATGAAGCAAAAACATGGGCACAAACTGCTTATGATAAATTGGCCACATTGAATCTCCCGATAAAATTTTCAGTAAATGAAAAGCAATTTGCAGATTATGCAAAAGTTTTTACAGGAGAAAGTTTGATCAGTGATGATACTTCGGTTGATATAAGAGGCCCTTTGCTGGGTGTATTATCGGCACATACACAAAACCCTGCGGATGACTTATTCCTGCTGGCTTGCGATATGCCATTAATGGAACCTGAATTACTCAAAGAACTTTATAATTGCAGCCGGCAAAAAGAAGCCAGCGAAGTATATATTTTTACTAATGAAAATGAACCGGAACCTTTATGCGGTATTTATACAGCAAAAGGATTATTAAAAATTGCTGCATTGCAAAAAGAAAACAAACTGCTTAAGCATAGTATGAAATTTGTATTAAGCCAGTTAACTGTTCAC
>JAYVJU010000186.1:0-5355 GCA_043769035.1 Ferruginibacter sp. | reverse complement strand
GTTTTTACATTTTGTTTACCCAAACGTATGTTGAAGAATGTAGAACCATCTTCATTTACCTGCGTAAAAGTAAAACGGTAAATAATATCATCTCCCGGTGTTGCCGTGTTATTGTCTATATGAATTTCGTAACGGATGTTTTCGCCAAATGTGTACCAGTTGGGTCCGCCGGCCGGATGCTCAAAAGGAATATAATTGGCGATTAAAACTATTTTGCTTGAATCTGCCGGACTGCGGAAGGCGTACAGATCTGTATTATCCGCTAACGGATCGTTACTGATTAATGGTGCTTCCCTGTGGCTGGATGCAGAAGCACTTATTGCAAATGCCGTTGTGCAAAGCAGCAGGGTGGTAAGTATTTTTAAATATTGTTTCATACTATTAATTATTTATAATGATGTAATTGTTTTCTGTTAAAACCTTGCTTGTAAAGTGTAATCAAATCCTCTCCATGGTGTTTGCACATAAGGGAAGGCCGGTTTAAATGTGGTATCATTTTTAGTTGGTCCAGCAGTAAAGCTCAGTACATTAACCAGGTTGGTTGTAACCGGGCTGCTGCCATCTAATTTATAATCATCATACCACAAACCAATAGCCGCTAATGCAACACCGCCTACTGCCTGTAGTTCTATTGTTGTTACATCATCTTCCAGTCTTCTTCCGTTAGGAAAACCATCCATGTTAGGAATAAACTGTATTGCTGTGCTGCCATTGTATGCAGGATCTGTTAATCCAAGCACTGCTGCATTTACAATACCAAGGCTGCTGAATTTTGCATCATTACGTGGAGTAGGAGGTACGGCCATGTTAAGGCGCAGCATATCTCCTAATGTTGGTAAAAAATTATTGATAAAAGGTTTGCCGGGAGAAAGTGGGCCACCGGTTTTGCCGGTTGCTAATTGATAAGGTGCAAGGTTAGGCACACCGGTATAAAATATCGGCAACAAATCAACTGCTCTTGGGCTTTTGTTATCCGGTAACAATATTGTTCCGAAAATAGCATCATCCAATGCCGTGCCTTTTACAGCGGCAGAACCTTTTAAAGAGTATAATCCTGATTTACCATTCCTGAAATCGTAAGCACCTAAAGAATGATTTTGAATACGCAAAGCATTTAATGAAGGAACAGCACCACCAAATTGTGTATCGTCCATATACAATGCCAATTCAGGATTAGAAAAGTAAGATGCAAACTGCAGATCGTTTGCAGGAGTGGTAGCATTCCATTTGTCTTTCATACCAACAGGAATAACAGCTTCGTTGGTTAAAGGCATACCTAAACGGGAAACCTGCACCCAGTTACCTGAATAAGCAACTGTACCGGCACCTGCATTAATAGTTTTTATTTGCTGCCTGCTTGCACTTGCCCAAACACCAATTACAAAATCGCCATCTAAAATATTAGCGGCCTGCGATACGGCTTTACCATCTTTCTGTAATAAATTGATTGGAATTTTTATAGCGATACTGTGTACATTATATCTTGCCACACCATCTTTTGTTGCATTGGTAGTATTGCCCTGCGGACGGAAATTACCGGCATCAAATGCACCACCCAAATCAACAAAGAAGGGATCATCAACGGGGCCACAAAAAACTTTTTCGCCACTTGTTGCAGTTGCAATTGCACCTGTAATTAAGGCATCATAATTAGCAACACCTAAACCAACCGGTGTGTTTTGTATAGAGCGTGGGCCAATATTTGCCGGCGGCACAATACCGTTTGTAACAACAGTTGTAAAAGGGCCACCATTCACACTTTTTTCGCAGAGGTAAGTGGTTTTTATATTTTGCTGTGCCAAGCGAATGTTGAAGAATGTTGTTGGATCCTGGTTAATTTGAGAAAAAGTAAAACGGTACAGAATATCATCTGCAGCAGATGTTGTTTTATTTTTTATATGAATCTCGTAACGGATGTTTGTTCCAAATGTATAATAGTTTGGTCCGCCTTCAGGCAATTGAAATGGAATATAGTTAGCAATAATGGTAACTGTATTGGGATCATCAGGACTGCGGAATGCATACAGATCTGTATTATCACACAGCGGATCATTAGAAATTAACGGCGCTTCCCTGTGGCTTGATGCATTTGTTACAATGCTGCCTGTAAGCAAGGCCAGCAAAAGTATCAGTTGCTTTGTTTTAATAAATGTAATTTTCATTATTGTAAATTTTAGTTGTTATTATTTAGATGATTTGCCATTATTAAAATCAAACAACAGCGAAAGGCGGATGGTATTTTTTAGTGCATTGTTGTTGGTATTGTTACCTGTGGGTACTAAGTAAGAAAAGTTTAAGCCTGCTACTTTATACATTACACCTGCACCAACAGTTAAATAGTTTCTGTTGCCTTTTAATTTATTTTCGGTAAAATAACCGGCACGTACACTAAACTGCTCTTTGTAAGTAAACTCACTGCCAAGCCCTACCTGGAATTCTTTTATCTCTTCGCTAAAACCACCGGGTGCATCACCAAATGAACTGAACCAGCTGCTTACCACGCCTTTGTTTTCGTATTCCATTACTTTGTTGGCATCAGCAGGGTCGGGTGGTGTGGGTACTAATAATTTATTAAGGTCAAGCGCAAAACTGATCTTACTGTCTTCATTAAATTTTTTGTTGTAAGCTGCACCTAATGCAAGATTGGCTGGTATAAAGCTTGATGTACCGCCATAGTTTATTTTACCACCAAGATTGGTTAGTGCTGCACCAAAATTCCAGCCTTTGCTATTCATATAGAATGCAGAGATATCGGCTGAAACTGTATTGCCCGATTTGTAATTGCTGTTAATACTGTTATCGGCCAACCTGCTGCCAATATATCTAAGACCAATGCCAACGCCCATTTTATTAGAAAGTTTACGGGAATACCCGGCTTCAATGGCAAGGTCATTTGGTTTAAAAGTTCTTAGTTCCTGGCCAAGATTATCGGTAAAAGTAAATGTACCCTGGCTGAAATTGCGCAGGCCAAAACTTATCGCTTCCTTATCACTCAGTTTGTAAAAACCTGATAAGGAAAGTTGGTATAAATTTTTTACATCCAGTTCGCTAAGCCATGGGGTGTAAGTAAGGCCAATACCATATTTGGTATCGTTAAAAGCAGTTTTACTGCCATTGTAAAAAATGGAATTGGCATCAGGATTTGTTGCCACGCCAACATCACCCATTGCAGCGGTACGGGCATCGGCTGCCAGCCTTAAAAAAGGTACCGCAGTGGTAATGGGGTTTTCGTTTCCTGATTGGGCGTATGATGTTTTTATAAACAACAACAGCGCCAAAACCGGGAGGATGATTTTGGTTAATTTTGAAATCATGTGTTTTAAATTTTTAGTTTTCGTAAAATGAAACAGCTCGTCTCGAAGTTTACTTACGTGGAATGTTGTTAAATGGTTTTAACTTTTTTGAAACAGGTGGTTTAAATACTTCTACTTTATTGAAAACACTATCTTTATTATCTATAATTTTGAACACAATTCTCATTCTACATTTTTAATTCTTAATTGATATGGCTTATTGGTTAGTAAAATCAGAACCCTCGGTGTATAGCTGGGAGCAGTTTGTAACAGACAAACAAACTTTTTGGAGTGGTGTACGCAATTATGCAGCCCGTATTAATTTACGTGCCATGAAAAAAGGCGATGAAGTATTATACTATCATAGTAATGAAGGAGTGGAAATTGTGGGCATTGCAAAAGTGATTAAAGAAGCCTACCAGGACCCAACCACAGAAGACGACAGGTGGGTGGCGGTGGATCTGAAACCCGTTCGTAAATTAAAAAAAGCTGTGCCGCTGGATATTATTAAAAAAGATAAACGCCTTGCCAATATGGATCTGGTAAGATTGGGCAGGTTGAGTGTGCAGACAGTAAAAGAGGAAGAGTGGGAGATAGTGATGAAGCTGGCAGGAGAATAGCATGATTTTGTTTCTGCTACATCAGCGTAATCTGCGGGCACATTATCCGCTTTCTATTTCATTTAACATTTGATAGCGGTTACTTGTTTTATGCAATTTGTATCAATGAGCATCTAATAATTCTAAACTCATTGATATGAAAACAAAACTAATTATTGTTTGCCTTTCTTTTTTGTCCATCCTCTTATCCTGCAACAGGGAAAATAAAATAAAAGACGAAACTGATAATACCGTTACACTTTCTGCTGTAACAATGGCACCACCACAAAAAAATGAAGAAAAAAAAGAGCCGCAAATTCCTGTTGGTACATTGCAGCAACAGATAACTGCTGACTCTGCAGCACCACCACCCGTTACTCTAAATAAACCAGCTGCCAATCCTGATTGGGATAAAAAAATAATTAAAACTGCCACACTTAAATTAGAAGTAAAAGATTTTAAAGGCTACAATGATAATGTACACAAAACGGTAAAACAATTTGGCGGTTACATAGCACAGGAAGAACAAAATCTTACTGATGAAAAATCTGAAACTGTCATCTCCATAAAAGTTCCGGTAGATCAGTTTGAAACAATGATGAATCAACTACCCGGAGTTGGTATAAAAATATTAGAAAGAAAGATCAATACAGAAGATGTTACCGGTGAAGTGGTGGACACCAAATCGAGGCTGGAAGCAAAAAAACAAATGCGCTTAAAATACCTGGAGTTTTTAAAGCAATCTAAAAACATGGAAGAAGTGTTGCAGGTGCAAAACGAGATCAACAGTATACAGGAAGAAATTGAATCTGCTGCCGGTCGGATAGGATTTTTGTCGCATCAATCATCTTACAGTACCATCAACCTTACTTTTTTTCAACCACTGGCAGGTTATACACCAACAGACAATACGCCAACGTTTTTTACAAGGATAAGCCAGGCTTTTAAAACCGGGACAAGCTGGATTGCTGATCTGTTTATTGGATTAATTTCAGTATGGCCATTGTTGTTAACCATCATCGGACTTTATTTTGGCTGGAAAAAAATTAAACATTCCCGAAAACCAATTATCAATACCGAGACGAATTAAATTTGTAAAAACTTATTTAGTCTGTGGCTGAAAATAAAAAACATATTGTGGTACTTTCCGGTGCAGGCATTAGCGCCGAAAGTGGTTTAAAAACTTTTAGAGATGGCGATGGCTTGTGGATGGGTTACAATGTAGAAGATGTGGCTACGCCTCGGGCTTTTAAAAAAAATCCGCAGTTGGTTTTAGATTTTTATAATGCACGAAGGAGAGATGTGGCCGCTGCTCAACCCAATACGGCACATAAAGGATTGGCCGATTTAGAAAAAGATTTTACCGTTACCATCATCACACAAAATATAGATGACCTGCACGAACGTGGTGGTAGTAATAATGTATTGCACCTGCACGGGCAAATCTTTCAAATGCGGAGTGT
>JAYVJU010000185.1:0-3937 GCA_043769035.1 Ferruginibacter sp. | reverse complement strand
ATGCTGGCTAACGGTACTTTGTGCCAAGGGTAATACTTCCACTATTTCTCCGCAAATACATTCATTATGCTCTGCCAATATTTTTAAAATGGCAATACGAGCCGGGTGTGCCAGGGCCTTGGCAAATTCTGCCAGATCCTGTTCTTTTTGAGTGAATGCTTCTTTTTTATGAATGGCCATTTGATATATTTATTTTTTGAAAACTACAGAACAGGAAATTTTGAATGGTTTTAAAAGGAGTGATATGATCCGTTGTGATACATCTGATTTTTTCGAACCACTTTTGCAAAGTTGCAGTAAGCATATTTTCATTGTATTGTTTTACCGGCAGCCCACTGCATTTTTCCGGCCCGTCGGTAGAGAATGTGCCGATTATTAATTTTCCTACCGGCGTAAGGTGTTGTTGTGCAATAGCCAGGTATGCATTAATTTCTTCGGCAGTAGTTAAAAAATGAAAAGCTGCCCTGTCGTGCCAGCAATCATATGCAGTCTTTGTTTTAAATTGAAGTATATCCGAGACTACCCAGTTTACCAACAGGGCTTTACTACCCAATCTCTTTTTTGCTTTATCAATTGCTGCGGCTGAAATATCCAGCACGGTAACATTACTGTATCCCATTTGCAACAAATGATCTGCAAAAAAGCTATCTCCGCCCCCAATATCAATAATACTGGCTGTTTTAGGCAAGGCAAGCTGTTTTACAAAGTCAAGCGACTGTTGTGGCGTTTGCTGATACCAGCTTACTTCATCAACCTGCCTGGTGGTAAATACCTTTTCCCAATGTTGTTTTTTATCCATTAATTAATCTTATATCGCAAATATACGATTAATAGAATTTAACTACCAAATTTATTTTTATTCAAATTATATCCGGGCATAAAAAAAGTTGCCCGCTTCTAAAAGCGGGCAACTTTTTTACTTTATATACTCTTTTACTTTCCTACTCCCTTCCATCCAGCAAATTACCCAAACCACCCAAAATACCACCTTCTTCTTTACGGTTGTAAGTGCCGTACTGCATTATTCTTCCTGCCAGGCGGCTAATAGGTAAACTCTGCAGCCACACATGCCCGGGGCCCGTAAGCTTTGCAAAAAACAAACCTTCGCCACCAAACATAAAGTTTTTGATACCCTTTACCATTTCAATATCAAAATCTACATTAGGTGTGTAAGCCACCACACAACCGGTATCTACTTTTAATACTTCGCCGGGCTGCAATTGTTTTTCTACAATAAAACCACCGGCATGTGCAAAGGCTAATCCATCACCTTCAATTTTTTGCATAATAAAGCCTTCGCCACCAAAAATACCAGTACCTAATCTTCGTTGAAATTCGATACCAATACTAACCCCTTTGGCAGCGCATAAAAACGCATCTTTTTGTGCAATGATCTTACCGCCCAGTTTTGCAAGATCTAAAACAATAATTTTACCTGTGTAAGGCGATGCAAAACTTACTTTCTTTTTACCGTGGCCGGTATTGGTAAAAGCTGTCATAAATAAACTTTCGCCGGTGATCAGGCGCTTACCTGCACTCATTAATTTTCCTAAAAAGCCACCGCTTTGTTGTTGGCTACCATCGCCAAAAATGGTTTGCATTTCAATGCCGTTATCCATCATCATAAAAGCACCGCTTTCTGCAATGGCAGTTTCGTTAGGATCCAGTTCAATTTCTACAAATTGTAGTTCTTCTCCGTAAATTTTGTAATCAATTTCATGGTTTGTTCGCATGGCTTTATTTTTTTTGTGAAGTTAGTAGCAATAAAAAAAATAAAAGTATAAAATTATGATGAGTGGAACAATGAGCGTAAAAGAAAAGTGCCACCCACTTTCGTGAGCAGCACTTTTCTAATCAAAACCAACTCTTTTATTCAGGGTTCTTCAATTTCCCGTTCCAAACTTTTTTGCCTTGTATTCTTCTTACTAAATACATAATACCAACAAAGATGAAGAAGAAGGGGCCTGCAAAACCTAACAGACCTATAAACTTAGTCCCATAAAATTTTTCCATTGGCCTGCGTAATCTTTCCGAAATAATGTACATACTGGGCACCATTATCAGCGTAAGGAAGAAGGCGAAGATCAAACCAAAGATCATCGTCCAGCTTAATGGGCCCCAGAACACCACACTATCGCCACCAAAGAAAATATGCGGATTAAGGTGCTGGAAGAAAGAAACAAAATCGATATTAAAACCAACGGCCAGGGGCAACAAACCTAATATAGTTGCCACCGCTGTAAGTAATACCGGTATAATACGGATTTTACCAGCTTCAATTGCAGCCGCTTTGGTACGCATTCCTCTTCCTCTTAGCTCATCAGTAAATTCAATTAATAAAATACCATTTTTAATTACAATACCAGCCAATGCAATTACACCTACACCCAACATAATAGTAGCTATCGTCATACCTGTAAGTGCATAGCCCAGCAGCACACCAATAATGCTGAAGAATATTTCGGTAATAACTATAAATGGTTTGCTGATGCTGTTAAACTGCAATACCAGTATCATAAATATTATACCCAGTGCTATTACTAATGCCCAGCCTAAAAAAGATTGTGTTTCTTTTTCCTGCTCACTTTGTCCGCTTAATTTTAAAGTAACATCGGATGGTATTTTATTCTTTGTTTTAAAGTCATCAATTTTTATCTGCAGCTCTTCATTTACCTTACCTACCATGGTTGGATCAAGCACATTACTTTGCAATTGTATGGTACGTTTTACATTTTTACGCTTAATAGCACCTGTTGCAGTTGTATAGTCAAGTGTTGCCACCGAACTTATAGGAATACTTTTTATACGCATGGTATTCATATCCATAAATGTAATACGCATATTCATCAGGTCGGTAATATTATGGCGCACCAGGTCTGTTGTGCGTACCTGAATTTTATATTCATCTTCGCCATCTTTTAATTTGCTTACTTCTTTACCAAATAAAGCCGTACGTATTTCCATACCAATCTGCCCGGTGCTTAAGCCTTCCATCATGGCTTTTTCCCTGTCTACATTTATACTTATTTCGGGGCTGTTTAAATCCACATCCATCTGTAAGTTTTCAATACCATCCACCTGGTTGGTATCCATGTAGTTTGACAGATCAGTAGCTACTTTTGCAATGCTCTCAAAATTATCTCCCTGTATTTCTACATTCACAGGAGGATCTGTTGGAGGCCCGCCATCTTCCTGTGCCACTTCTATACTTGCGCCGGGTATGCCTGTCATCTGCCTGCGTATCTCTTCTTTAAAAGGCAATGTTTTTTTACCTTCTCTCTTATCATATTCTACAAATGATATCTGTATGCGGCCCAGGTTTGGCTGCACACTCCTGTTATTATCCCGTGGGTTATTGGCACTAACCGCCACGTTGGTAATAATACTTTCTACAATACCGCCGGGCTGTGTGGGCAATTCTTTTTCTAAAATTTTTTGTACCCTGCCTTCTAATAAATGCGTAACACTGTCGGTGTATTTAATATCGGTACCAACAGGCAGCTTTACATATACATAAACAAAATTAGGGTCGCCGCTGGGGAAGAAGGTGGATTTATTCCCTCTTACCATCAGCAATAAAAAAGATAAAATAAACAAACCGAATAAAGATACAAATGCCCAAACCGGCCTCCAGCCCACCAATATCCATTTTAATAATTTTTCGTAGCGGTTCATTAAACCGGGTAATACTCTTTTTTGAAAAGCATGTATGGCATCGTTTAAAACGTAAGCATTAAATACCATGAGGATAGCCATAAGTAACATGAAATTTCCTTTGCCATGGTTGCTTAATAAATGAGCTATAATACCCGATAAAGTAAAACTGATAAACCACTTATTTTTCCAGATGGCGCTTTTTGGTTTTTCATACTCTTTACCCTCTGGTTTCATAAAGCTTACCGCAAAAACCGGGTTAAATATAAACGCCACAATTAAC
>JAYVJU010000184.1:0-10223 GCA_043769035.1 Ferruginibacter sp. | reverse complement strand
TAAAAGATAATAAGCGATGGGCAGCATACAATTGTTTTTAAGCGGGTGATTGTTGTTGGGTGATTTTATTTCTTCTTCAACTGCTTCAGTAATAATTCCAATTCATCCAGGCTGATGTTATTTTCTTTTATCATAAATGAAACTGCATTGCTGAAGCTGCCCTCAAAATAACCTTTTACCAAACTTTTCATTGTGCTTTTGCTGTAGGTTTCTTTACTTACCAACGGATGGTACTGGTGTGTTCTGCCAAATACAGTAATACCTGCAAATTCTTTATCTACCAGTATTTTAATAATTGTTGCCACAGTATTACTATGCGGTTTTGGGGCAGGCAGCTCATCTATTATCTCTCTTAAAAAGGCTTTGTCTAATTTCCAGATCACCTGCATTATCTGTTCTTCTGCTTTCGTTAAATTTTTCATTGTTCTTGTTTTATGCTTGATATTGTAAACTTAAAACTAATATTTTAGTTTTACAACTATATTTTTAGTTATTCACATAATTTAACAATTGGTGAAGAAATTTTATTTTAAATGGGAGGGTGTAACAACTAAATTTGCAATAATGCCACAGCGGCACGGAAATACAGAAAGTAAGTAACAAAAAAAATAGAACGTAATTTTCACCTTTTCCCCCTTTAGGGGATAGGGGTAAACAGCAAACTAATTTATGTCTCAATCAATTGTAGAATTAAGGAATGTAAAAATTTTTCAGAGTAACAACCTTATTTTAAGTGATGTTAATATTAGTATTGATAAAGGAGAGTTTGTGTATTTGGTGGGTAAAACCGGTACGGGTAAAAGCAGCCTTTTAAAAACAATGTATGGCGATCTGCAATTAACCGAAGGCGAAGGCTGGGTGGTAGGGCATAACTTAAAAGAAATGACATGGAAAACGGTGCCGTTTTTAAGGCGTAACCTTGGTGTGGTGTTCCAGGATTTTCAGTTGCTTACCGACAGGAATGTAAATGAGAATTTAAAGTTTGTATTAAAAGCCACTGGTTGGAAAGATGAAAAATTAATGGACGAAAAAATTGCTGATGTACTGGATAAAGTGGGGTTAAGAACAAAAGGTTTTAAAATGCCTTTTGAACTGAGTGGCGGTGAGCAGCAAAGGGTTGATGTGGCAAGGGCTTTATTAAATTCGCCTAAATTAATTTTAGCCGATGAGCCTACGGGTAACCTGGACCCTGAAACAAGCGATGAAATTATGCAGCTGCTGTTTCATATCTGCAGGGATTACAACACTACCATTGTAATGGCAACCCACGATTATATTGTAATCAATAAATTTCCTGCAAGGATGATAAAAACAGAAAGGGGAAAAGTGATGGACAATGCAACCATTGAAATGTAAGAAAGCTTTGAGTTTAAAGCTGTAAGCTTACAACTAATTTTTTTGCATTCTCTTCGTTATTATAAATAGTTTGGAGCAGCCCCTGTCGCTGCTCTTTTTCATGTTCGGTAAAAGGCTGCTGGTATAATGTTGTAATTGCTTTTTTAAACGAAGCTGCATCTGTAGCAATATGGCAAACGTTTTCCAGTCCGCTGCCATCGGCGCCAGCCGGGTTTACCAAACAATGCCTGCCGTTAAATAAGGTGTTCAGTAATTTTAATTTTACTCCTGTGTTGTTAAAAGAAGGTAATACATGTATTTGTGCTTTACAGATCATATCCTGCATTTCTTTTTCGCCGGGGTTGGTAACAATGCAGGTGTGTTTATGCCGGTGTGCCAGTTCCTGTAATTTTTCAGAAGGATTTTTGCCTGCAATTACAAAGGGAATTTCAAGATCGTTAAATACATTTTGTAAAAGCCATTCCACCGCAGTTTCATTTTCGCTGATGGATAAATTACCATGGTATAAACAGAAGCAACCTTTGCCTTCTTTTCCTGCAGCTAATGTATGTGGAATAAAAACGGGTAAATAATAAATATCTTTTGCGTTGAATAATTGTTGGTACAGTTTTACATCATGTTCGCTTACTGCAATAAAACCGGCTTTGTTGGCAATACTTTTTTCGTAATTAAATAATAACCTGCTTTCGTTTAAAAAGTATATTTTTTTAAAAAGATTACTTTCATTTTTTGCCAGCTGTTTGTAATATTCAAACTCGGTATTATGCAGCCGTACCATTACTTTGCGGTTGTTCAATTCTCCGGTATGTAAATAATACGTGCAATGAATACCTTCGAGCAGGACAGGATAATTATCTTTTTTAAGATTTGCAATCAGTTTATCACTCTTCCTGCTTTTAACAATAAGTGGAAGCCGGAATGAAAGACTGCTGCTGTTTTTTTTACGGGGGTAATACTGTACGGTTTCGCAATACTTATTTAATTCCTGCTGTGGTGTTCTGTTTTGGCTAAAGCAATGTAAATGGATTTTTATGCCCAGCTTGTGCAGCGCTTTTAGTTTATAAAACAGGTCCACTACACCGCCGTAGTCTGCAGGCCAGGGTACTTCAAGCGCAACTATATGTAAATGTTTATCCAAGTAAATTTTTATAAAACTGAAGTAATTTTTTTTCTTCCTCCTGCCAGTTTAATTCCAGCCTGGCTTTTAAACAATTTTGCTGCAGTTCATTATACTCAAACTCATTAGTAAGTAAATTGTTCAGTAATGTGGCTAAATTCTTTTCACTTGTATTATCGGCTAAAACAGCAACATAGTATTTGTCGTTAATTTCTTTATACACCGGGTAATTTACACAGAGCTGCGGTATGCCGGCATGCAGGTAATCGAAAAAACGATTGGCTAACGAATAGTAATTGCTTAATCCGGCATCATCAAATAAAGTAACACCAATATAGGCTTGTTGGGTAATCGTTCTTAAGTCATCAGGCTTTACTTTGCCTTTAAAAATTACTTTGTCTTGTAAATTATTATCGACAACCAGTTGTTTTGCCTGCTGCATAAAGTTGCCATCGCCGCAAATGATGAGTTGGCAATCAATGGCTTTCATTGCCGGAATTAATGTTTCAAAACTTCTGCCTTCATTAACTGCTCCCTGGTACAAAATGAATTTTTCTTCTTTTACAACAGGGTTGATATCTCTTAACAAGGCAATGTTTCTTATTACTTCGTAAGTAACATTGTACATCTTTTTAAATTCATCAGCAATAGGCTTGTTTACGGTATAGCCATTAAAAAATTTTGGAACGGTATAACGTTCAATATTTTTCCAGATTTTATAAATTGCCGGCCTTGTTGCAATTTCCTTCATTTCGCAAAACAATTCGTGTGCATCGTAAATCCTTTTTACTTTTTTTATTTTAGCAATAAAATAGCCGGGTAAAATAGTATCGAGATCAATAGCACCAATGCAATCCATCTTTTTAAACAGTAAATAAAAGAACAGGCGGATATTATATTCTGCATAAAACAATTTTCCTTTTTCAAAAAGGCAGTTGATTCTTTTTTGCAGGAATGGTTGTGCCGCAAGTGGGAGAGATGCTTTCATTTTTCTGCCTACCAGCAGTACAGTATAACCGGCATTGGCAAGAGATGTGCAGATGCGTATCATCCGCTGGTCGTAGGTGAGATCGGTGGTAACAGTAAAAATAATACAGCCCCCTCCGCCCCCTGAAAGGGGAACTTTAGAGTCTGCTATTTCGTGGGGTATTTCTATATCTTCAAGCATTAAGGTTACTATTCGTAAAAGCTATTTATAATTAAGGGTTTCGGTTCCCCCTTCAGGGGTTAGGGGGCGTTGTATATTCGCTCAATTATCTCTACAGTCTTTAACCCCTCAGCCGCACTGGCAAATTCATGTGCTGGGTTTTGTAATGCCAGTACCAGGTTTTCATAAACTTTATCGTGGTTGCTCATGCTACCCTGGTAAAATCCATAACCATTGGCGGGGTTTCCTTTGGGTAATTCGGGGGCTGCTATTCCTGCTACATTAAAATATTCCAGTTCATTCAGGTATTGCCCGCCTATTTTAATGGTACCTTTTTCTGCAAAAACAGTAAAAGAACCTTCCATGTTTTTATTAAAACTGTTTACCGTATAGTTTAAAGAGCCAATGGCACCGCTCTTCATTTCAAATAACACCATGCCGGTATCTTCAAATTCAATTGTGGCGTGTGCAAAATTTTCGGCTTTTGTTTGTACAGTTGCCACATCACCCAATAACCAATATAATAGATCAATAAAATGACTGAATTGCGTAAACAATGTTCCCCCGTCCAGATCTTTTTTACCTTTCCAGTCAGTGTAATATGCATCGGGCCGGTTCCAAAAACAATTAATTTGAAAGCTGTAAATTTTACCCAGCGTACCGTTATTTATTAATTTCTTTAAAAACGCAACAGGGGGATTGTATCGGTTTTGTTTTACAACAAACAATTTTTTGCCGGTGCTGGCAGCTGCGGCTATCATTTTATCTCCATCCTCCGTATTAATGCACAAAGGCTTTTCGCACAACACATTTATACCAGCTTCCAAAGCTTGTATGGCGTTTGTAGCATGCAAACCATTTGGTGTACAAATACTTACCACATTTAATCCCGGCTCATTTGCTAATAATGTTTCAATAGAATAGTATGGCCTGGCCTGGTATAAAGCGGCCATTTCATCAGCTTTTTGGGGAATAATATCGCAAACTGCAGCTAAAATTCCATGCTTTACTACTTGTTCAGCATGCCTTTTCGCAATTCTTCCACATCCAATTATTGCAAAGCTCGGTTTCATATATTGGCAATATTCAAAAAAAATCCTCAAATCACCTCTTAAAACACATTTTTTTATGTACTTTTGCGCCTAATTATAAAGAAACTATAACAAAGACGTTATTAAAAAAACACGAGATGCCGTATTTAACAATCGAAAAAAGAGCAACAATTTTCACAACTTTTGGTGGCAAAGCCACTAACACTGGTTCTATTGAGGGCCAAATCGCTTTATTAACTGAGCGTATCAATTCAATTTCAGAACACCTGAGGAGTAACAAAAAAGATTTCTCTTCTCAAAGGGGTTTAATGAAAATGGTTGGTCAACGCAAACGTTTATTAACCTACCTGAGTAAACACGATCTTACCGGTTACAGGGCTTTAATTGAAAAATTAGGCTTGCGTAAATAAAATTATTCCAACTATGTAATATTCGAATAATTCCCAACTGAAATTTTACAGTTGGGAATTATTGTTTGTTGCAACATTCCTCATAACTGATTTCGATTTTGGAAACCCTAAAGTCGTTTATCATAAATCATAAATATTTTTATGTCTTTACTACAACCAAAGTCTGTTACATTCGATATTGGCGATGGCCGTATGGTTACTATTGAAACCGGTAAAATGGCCCGTCAGGCAGATGGTGCTGTTACAGTTCGCCAGGGAAATTGCATTTTATTAGCAACCGTTGTTGCCAACAAAGAGCCTAAAGATGGTCAAAGTTTCTTCCCTTTATCGGTAGATTACCAGGAGAAATTTTCTTCAGCTGGCCGTGTACCGGGCTCTTTCTTTAAAAGAGAAGCAAGGTTAAATGACTATGAAATTCTTACTTCAAGGTTAATTGACAGAGCTTTACGCCCACTTTTTCCAGAGGATTATTTGTGTGATGTTCAGGTACTTATAAGCCTTGTATCAAGTGATGCTGAAGTTATGCCTGATGCATTAGCTTGTTTGGCAGCATCTGCAGCATTAGCCGTTTCAGATATTCCCATCCAGGAAATAATTTCAGAAACACGTATTGCCCGTAAAAATGGCCAGTTCATTATTAACCCAACCCGTGCTGAATTAGCTGAAAGCGATTTGGAATTCATCATTGCCGCTACCAACAAAAATATTATGATGGTGGAAGGCGAGGCTAACGAATGCCAGGAAGAAGACCTGGTAAAAGCTTTGGAACTGGCGCATGATGCTATCCGTATTCAGATTAAAGCACAGGAAGACTTAAGGGATTTAGTGGGTAGTGCAGTAAAAAGAGCATACACCAAACCTTACCGTAACGAAGAACTGAACGAAAAAATAACTGCTTTTGCAAAAGATAAAATGTATGCTATTTCATCTGCTGCAAGTGCAAAGCATGAAAGAAGCGATGCGTTTGATGCATTGAAAAAAGAAGTAAAAGAATTTTTAGGCGAAGAGTTGCCTTCGGAAGATAAAGCGCTGATTGGACATTATTTTGGAGAGCTGCAATATAATGTAGTACGGGATATGATCCTAAACGACAGAAAACGTTTGGATGGAAGAGGAACACAAGATATCCGCCAGTTAAATATGGAGACAGATATTTTACCAACTCCTCACGGATCATCTTTGTTTACAAGAGGTGAAACCCAATCACTTACAACCGTTACTTTTGGTAGTGCTTTAGATGAATTATTGGTAGAAAGCGCTTTCAAATCTGATTACACTAAATTCTTTTTGCATTATAATTTTCCACCTTTTAGTACCGGCGAGGTAAAGATGATGAGGGGTGTTGGCCGCAGGGAAGTTGGTCATGGTAACCTGGCAATGCGTTCATTAAAAAAGATGATGCCGGGCAACGACTATCCTTACATTGTAAGAGTAGTAAGCGATATTTTAGAAAGTAATGGTTCATCAAGTATGGCTACGGTTTGTGCCGGGTCGTTAGCATTGATGGATGCAGGTGTACCGGTAAAAAAACATGTAAGTGGTGTGGCGATGGGTTTAATTACCAAAGGCGATAAGTTTGCTGTTTTATCTGATATTCTTGGTGATGAAGATCATTTAGGTGATATGGATTTTAAAGTAACCGGTACACGTGATGGCATTTGCGGTGTGCAGATGGATATTAAAGTAGATGGTTTAAGTATGGATATTATGCGCCAGGCATTGGCACAGGCCCGTAACGGACGTTTACATATTTTAGATGCAATGTATGCCTGCATGCCTGCGCACAGAGAAGATGTGAAACCACATGCACCACGTATGGTTAAGATTATTATCGATAAAGAATACATTGGTGCAGTAATCGGACCAGGTGGTAAAGTAATACAGGAAATTCAGAGAGAAACCGGCGCTACAGTTAATATAGAAGAGGTAAATAACCAGGGCGAAGTAAGCGTATTCTCTGCTTCTAAAGATAGTTTGGATAAAGCAGTAAGCTGGATTAAAGGGCTTGTAGCTGTTCCGGTTGTAGGAGATACTTACGAAGGCACTGTAAAAAGTATTAAAGAGTTTGGTGCTTTTGTTGAGTTCTTACCTAAGAAAGAAGGTTTATTGCACATTAGCGAAATAAGCTGGAAGCGTTTGGAAAGTATGGACGGCATTTTTAAAGAAGGAGATAAAGTGAAAGTTAAATTGCTGGATGTAGATCAAAAAACGGGCAAGTTTAAATTAAGCCGCAAAGCATTAATACCAAAACCGGAAATGCAGCCAAGGCCTCAGCAAGGTGAGCAACAAGGTTAATTTTTAAAGTAATTTGTTCCCGCCAAAAGGCGGGAATTTTTTTGCCTTAATAAACCAAAATTATTTATGGAAAGCAAAAGCTTTATACAGGTTCAGTTTCAAAATATAACTGCGGAACAAAATGAAATACTGGTTGCGTTGCTGTCAAATATTGGCTTTGAAGGATTTGAAGAAAGCGATGATTCATTAAAAGCCTTTATTAAAGAGGCTGATTTTAAAAAAGAAGAAGTAGATATCATTGGTAAAGGCCTCAGTCTTTTCTATACAAGTTCTGAAATTGAGCAGCAAAACTGGAATGCACAATGGGAGAGTAGTTTTGAACCGGTGATCATTAACAGTTTTGCTGCAATAAGAGCCGGCTTTCATGAGCCGGTAAAGAATGTACAGCACGAAATTATCATTACACCCAAAATGAGTTTTGGTACAGGG
Organism: Ferruginibacter sp.; assembly: GCA_043769035.1. GTDB lineage: Bacteria > Bacteroidota > Bacteroidia > Chitinophagales > Chitinophagaceae > Ferruginibacter. The sequence goes on along the minus strand of JAYVJU010000184.1, from coordinate 2,417 downwards.
CATCATGCCACAACTTATCTGGTGATGGGACAAATGAGTAAACTTGATTTTACTAATAAAACCGTTTTGGATTTTGGTACCGGCACCGGCATTTTAGCAATTTTAGCAGAAAAAATGGGGGCAAAAGAAATACTGGCAATTGATAACGATGAGTGGAGTATAGATAATGCAAAAGAAAACCTGGGGCTTAACCAGTCAAAGAATATTTCAATACAGCAGGCAGAAGCGGTTGCACCTGATAAAACATATGATGTAATATTGGCTAATATCAACTTAAATGTTATTCTGGCCAGTATGAATGCAATTAAGAAAGCCTGTAATGCCGGTGGATTAATACTCTTAAGTGGATTCTTAAATACTGATGAGGCTCAAATTAAAGCTTCTTTATCATCTAACGGGTTAACATTAAATAATATTACAAGGCAAAAAGATTGGATTTGTGCCTTAGTTGACAATTAAAATGTCACTTAGGCGTTTTGTATAATATTATACAGCTGTCTTTTTCATATTAAATTAAGGTTAAGTCATTCAATAATTCGTTATTTTTGCGTTATCAACTCAACTCAAAGAATCAATGAAAGAATTACTTCTTATCATTATTGCATACCTGATAGGCTCAATTCCAACAGCATTGATTATCAGTAAAAAATTCTTCGGTGTAGATATCCGTGATTATGGTAGTGGAAACATGGGAGCAACCAATACCTTCAGGGTATTGGGCAGTAAGTATGGTACTGTAGTAATGATACTGGATATTTTAAAGGGTGCAATTGCCGTAGCACTATATAATTTCATGCCTTACTATTTTAATAACGAGCATGAACTGTGGCGTACCAATTTTATGATTGGCCTTGGGCTTGCTGCCGTATTGGGTCATATTTTTCCTATTTATGCAAATTTTAAAGGTGGAAAAGGAGTGGCTACTTTATTTGGCATGTTACTGGCAATGCAACCAATAGTTGCAATAAGTTGTGTAGGAGTTTTTTTATTGGTGCTTTATTTAACCCGTTATGTTTCTCTTAGCTCTATATTAGCAGCCCTGTTTTTACCAATTTGTGTATTATGGATATGGAACGAAAATGAAGTATTGTACCGCATATTTGCATTAATAGTGGCAGCATTGGTAATTTTTACTCATCAAAAAAATATTGGCCGTATTTTAAGAGGTGTTGAAAGCAGGGTGCCAATACTCAAGCACAGGGATAAAAGAAAATCCCGCCGCCGCTAACAATTAACATTTCCGCAGCAAACCTTATCTTCTAAAATTGCGTCTTAACTAAAAATTATATTTTGTAATTTTTGGTAATAAAAGTTGGTACGCCAATTGTTTACTATAATTAAAACCCCTCTACAATGAAGAAGTTATTCTATTTACTACTAACAGTAACCGTACTTGCTGCATGTACCAAAAATGCAATTACCGGCCGCAACCAATTAAAGTTGTTTGGAGAAGAAACTCTGGAGCAAATGGCTGTAACGGAGTATAAGAGTTTTTTATCTCAAAATGCAGTGCTTAGCGAAACAGTTAATAAAGATGCAGAAATGGTGCAGCGTGTGGGTAAAAGAATTGCAGCTGCAATTAGACAGTATTATATACAAAAAGGCAATGCCGAAGTAGTAAAAGAACTGGATGGTTATAAGTGGGAGTTTAATCTTGTTAATAATAAAGAAGTTAATGCCTGGTGTATGCCCGGTGGTAAAGTGGTGGTTTATACCGGCCTTTTACCCATTACTCAAAACGAAGCCGCTTTGGCTGTGGTTATGGGACATGAAATTACTCATGCAGTTGCCCACCACGGTAACGAAAGAATGAGCCGGGGTGCTGTAGCGCAAGGGCTTGAAGTTGTAGGTAACATAGCCACTGCAAATAATCCAAAATACAACAGCCTTTTTAATAGCATTTTTGCTCCTGGGGCACAAGTAGTAGGGTTGTTACCAAATGGCCGCAAGCAAGAGTATGAAGCAGACAGATTTGGACTGTATTTTTGCGCCATGGCAGGTTATAACCCAAGGGAATCAATTCCATTTTGGCAACGTATGGCGCAAGCCAGTGGTGGCCAAAAGCCCCCTGAGTTTTTAGCTACTCACCCCTCAGACGAAAACAGGATAGCCAAATTACAAGATTATATGCCTGAAGCTTTAACTCTTTATAAGCCTGTAGGAAAATAATTTTTAAGGTAAAATACACTGAAAACTCCGCCAAATGCGGAGTTTTTTGTTTGAAAGCTTTTATGTACCAAACATAATGTTTAAATTTACAGCCTGAACCTGCAGCCGCAGGTTCAATTAAAACCTCCCGGAAAAAACTTATATATATATTCTACAGGCAACTGCAGAGTATTTTTTTTGTGCTATATAAATATTAAAAAATTAATTGTTGTTCGCTTATGTCTTCACAATCGTTGTTGGAAAAGTTA
>JAYVJU010000183.1:0-2771 GCA_043769035.1 Ferruginibacter sp. | reverse complement strand
TGTAGCACTGTCAATTTCTAATGCAGGAGTTGTGTTGTTAAGTGTAAATGCATTTTCTGTAACAGGCGATTCTGCTTTTTCAATTGCGGTATCAACTACAGGTAATACACAAACAGGTGTTAACTACAGTACTTCTGTTATAGGATTACCAATGACCATGTTTAATGTGCTTTCTACAACTAATGGGCAAGTGTACCAGGCCGACTTTAGTACCGTAGGTCAAAATATAGTGGTTAAGTTTGACGTTATTGATACAGTAAATAAAATTGTAAGTGGCACATTTAGCGGTACAGCCAAGGGATTAACCGGAACCAAAACAATTACTAACGGAAAATTCAGGGCAACACTTCAGTAGTATTAAAATAAAATTTTAGATTTTTTGATATTGCGATAATAATTTTAAAAAATATAAATGAAAAAATTACTCTTATCCTTTTTGATTACTGGTATTGTTATTCTGACGTCCTGCCAAAAAGAATACAGTACAGAAAATGGAGGTAGCGGATCTGGCGGTGCAGTAATTATTGGTGCCGATTGCCGTATCAGCAAGATAGCTTTTGCTGACAGTGCTGCCGGTTTTGGAATAGGTTCAATAAGTGCAATTATTAACGGAGCTGATAATGCAACAGACATTACTTTGTTCGACAGCCTCAGCCTTACCTTAGATTTTAATTCGGCACCACAATATTTTGGCGATACCGTTGCTATTGACCCCGATCAGTATTTTGTATTGGATAATACCACCAAACGTGTAAGGTTATTTCATGGTGTTTTTGATCCTACCGTGCCGGGCTCTCCCGAGTTTGATGTGGATTATGTGTATGACGCATCCGGTTATCTCATCAATAAATTTTATAGTTTTTCTTTATTACCGGGCATTCCATATCAGCAGGTTACCTACACTTACACAGGCGGTAACTTAACTCACATGGTTACAGATGATTTATTTACAGGCGACATGATAAAGGATGCCGACCTTACTTATTTTACCAATATTGCTCCAAAAAATTACATCAACCTTTTTCCTGATGAAGATGCTTACTCAGAGTTTAACCAGTTTTATAGCTTTGGAAAAAAGAGTATTAATGCTGTAAAGAGTTTAAAAATACGGTATTACGATCCGGGTAATGTACCGGCTGATTCTGCTTCATCTGTATTTGGTAGTTATATTATGAGCCGTGATAATTATGTACTGAATGTTATAATGACTGGTGATGACCAGGTAAGTATTCCTGCAGCAGAAGGAAAATTAAGTTTCTCTTATAAATGTAAATAAAAAAATAATTCAACTAAAAAGCCCCCGATTTATCAGGGGCTTTTTTAATAAAACAGTTTATTATATTTTTCCTACCATATTGGCAGGCACTACCCACTCATCAAATTCTTTGGGGGTAACATAACCCAATTTTACTGCCATCTCTTTTAATGTGGTTCCTTCCTTATGTGCTTTTTGTGCAATTTCTGCAGCTTTGTAATACCCTATTTTTGTGTTGAGGGCTGTTACCAGCATTAAAGAATTGTCAACATGCTTTTTAATATTTGCTTTTAAAGGTTCAATACCCACAGCACATTTATCATTAAAGCTTACACAACCATCACCGATCAATCTTGCACTGTGTAAAAAATTATAGATCATCACAGGTTTAAAAACATTCAATTCAAAATGGCCATTGCTGCCACCAATACCAATAGTAACATCATTACCCATTACCTGTGCTGCAATCATCGTTAATGCTTCGCATTGTGTAGGGTTTACTTTGCCGGGCATTATTGATGAACCGGGTTCGTTATCAGGAATATGAATTTCCCCGATGCCACTTCTTGGTCCGCTCGACAGCATACGAACATCATTTGCAATTTTCATCAGGCTGACAGCAACAGTTTTTAACGCACCATGAGCTTCTACAATAGCATCGTGTGCTGCCAAGGCTTCAAATTTATTGTCAGCAGTTCTAAAAGGTAATTTGGTAAGCTTTGCAATATGCTTTGCCACATTCACATCATATTTTGGAGGTGTGTTGATACCTGTACCAACAGCAGTACCGCCTAAAGCCAGTTCGCTTAAATGCGCCAATGTATTTTTAATAGCTTTTAAGCCATGGTCTAATTGCGATACATAACCACTGAACTCCTGGCCTAAGGTTAAAGGTGTGGCATCCATAAAATGTGTACGGCCAATCTTTACTACCTTTTTAAATGCCTTGGCTTTTTTATCTAATGTATTACGCAGTTTGGTAATGCCGGGTATAGTGGTTTCAATTAAAATTTTATATGCAGCAATATGCATGGCCGTAGGAAAAGTGTCGTTGCTGCTCTGGCTTTTGTTTACATCATCGTTGGGATGCAGGTATTTTTCTTTATCGGATAATTTACCACCGTTTAACACATGCCCACGGTATGCCACAACTTCATTTACATTCATATTACTTTGGGTACCGCTACCGGTTTGCCAAACTACCAATGGAAAAAAATCATTCAGTTTGCCATCCAGTATTTCTTTACAAACTCTGCCAATTAAATCTGCTTTCTTTTTAGTTAAAATACCTGCATCGTAATTGGTTAGCGCTGCTGCATGTTTCAAATAAGCAAAAGCTGCAATAATTTCTTTGGGCATTTTGTTGATGTCCTGTGCAATTTTAAAATTGTCGATGCTGCGCTGGGTTTGTGCTCCATAATAGGCATTTACGGGTACCATTACTTCACCCATTGTGTCTTTTTCTATTCTATATTCCATGATGATAAATTTTTGCAAAGTTACATTCAAAAACATT
>JAYVJU010000182.1:0-12299 GCA_043769035.1 Ferruginibacter sp. | reverse complement strand
ATAATTGCCCCACTCCTTTTTCTTTTCCACGGTAATCTTTGTGTACAAACATTTTTCGCAATGCTGCCTGCCCGTTATCAATATCAATTAATGCAATTGTGCCAATTAATTTTTCATCCTCTACTGCCACCCAAAAATTACCGTCTTTTTTACAATAAAAATTTTCAATGTCCAATAAATCCGGCTGGTCGGCTAAAGTTACCGGCACATTAAACTCATTGTTCTGTATATTTAAAATCAGTTCTGCAATGTCGGCTTTATATTTTTCGGTATAAATTTCTATGTTCATTATTACAGTTAACGCTCTGTTTAACCACTAACAGGGTTTGCAACCGTTGTCGGGTTAAACAACAATTTTTATTTGTTATGGAACTAAGCAGGCTGCATTACAACACTGTCATTGTATAAAGTTTCAGGGTCAATATCTGCTTCGTTAGCCCACTCCACTGTATCAAAACTTACCCTTACAGTTTTAAAAAGCGTTTCATCTTTAAGCTCTTTAAATATGCCAGTTTCCAGGTAAGGCTTCATATCAAAAACTTTTACTTCGCCATTTTTAAATGTAAGGCCAAGTGTATAATTTTCTAATGCAGTTACTGCGGTTACGGCAAAGTACATAGTGTTTATTTTAAAGGTTCGATAGGAAAAGGTTTTTCGCCGTTCTGGCATAATGCCCAGTCGGCTATTAATTCTTCCCGGTGTATTTCTATCCATGCTGCCACCAGCCTTAATTGTTTTGCAGGCAATTTACCTTCGGCAATTTCACAGTCGTCAATTTTTACAGTGGCAGTAAATTCGCCATAGTAAACATGAATGTGAGGAGGATTATGTTCTTTTGGGCCATAATACATCCTGATTATTAAACCGAAAAACATGGATAGTGTTGGCATAAACTAATTTTAATTCAAATTTACTTTATTTTTTTGAGGCTTTCTACTTCATCCCCTGCTTAAACAATAACACCAGCCCCATATCTTTTACACCCGGTTCTTTCTCAAACTTGCTGTTAATATCAACACCAAAATAATCAGGATGTTTAAACTTTTTAATTTTAGCAATATCAGCAACACTTAATCCGCCACTTAAGAAAAACGGTTTTTCAATTTTTGCTTTGCTTAAAATTTTCCAGTCGAATTGTTTGCCGGTGCCGCCGGTTTCGCCATCGGCTTTGGTATCAAATAAATAATAATCACAAACGGCATCATAGTCGGCAACTAATGCATCAATATCAGTGGTATTTTCATCAATGTTAAATACTTTTATAACTTCCACTTCATCACTCAGGTCTTCGCACATTTCCGGACTTTCCTCGCCATGCAGTTGCACTACATCCAAACCATATTCATCAATGGCATCCAGCACATCTATCATTTCGGGGTTTTTAAATACACCTACTTTTTTCAAATCAAAGTCGGCATTTTTTACGGCTTCCTTATCTAATTTATCTCCCACATACCTTGGCGAATCTTTTACAAATATCATTCCTGCATATTCAATATTCAAGCCATCTAACTGTTGCAATTGTTTAAACTGTGTAATGCCACAAACTTTAATGTTCATAATCTATATATTGTTTTTTATTTTTTATTTCACGAATTTTTCGAATTCCACTAATTACACGGATTTTAATAATTGTTTTATTTGTGTTAATTGGTGTAATTCGTGTACTACTTTAGTTGTTCTGTAAATTTTTTTACCAGGTTCATATCTTTTATACCGGGCATCAGTTCAAACTTTGTACTGATGTCCACTGCAAATAACGCTTTAGCTTCCGGCCTTTGTGCAAACTCATTTAAAACTGCGGCATCACCCGGCTCAATCATGCCACTTAAAAAATACGGTTTACCAACTGTTACGCCGTGCAGCTTTTCCAGATTCAATTTTTTGCCTGTGCCGCCATATCCAACACCTTCAGTATCGAACATAAACATATCGCAATAACTCATGTACTCCTGTATCCTGTAACCAATATTATCGGTTTCGCTAAATCGGAAAGCTTTTACCACCGAAATATAGTCGGCTATCTTTTCGCAATACTTCGGTGTTTCATCACCGTGCAGCTGTACCATGTGCAGCCGGCATTCATCCACCATCTGTAACACTTCATCCACCGATGCATTTACAAAAACACCTACTTTGTTAATGGTGTTTTCTTTTTTAATCTGGTTAGTGGTCATATGCCGTAATACATACCGTGGCGATTTCGGGTAAAAAATAAACCCGGCAAAGGACACTCCGGCACCGGGAAGCTGTAATAATTGTTCTTCCTGTGTAATGCCACAAACTTTTACTCTCATGTAACTTTTGCTTTAAGTTGTTTAACAAATTCGGCAAAAGCAATCGTTGGGTCGGCTTCCTTCATAAAGTTTTCTCCAATTAAAAAACCATGGAAGCCGGCATTTTTAAAAGTACAAATTGTATCAGTATTGTTGATACCGCTTTCAGCAATTTTCAGTTTACCAGCCGGTATTTTTTTCCCCAATTCTATAGATCTGTTAATATCTACGGTAAATGTTTTCAGGTCACGGTTGTTGATGCCCACAATTTCCGTGGCATCGCAAATATGTTGCAACTCATCTTCGTTATGTATTTCCAGCAGTACTTCCAGTTGCAGGGTTTTAGCAAATACAGCCAGCTCCAACACTTTTTGCGGCGAAAGGCAGGCGGCGATCAGCAAAATAACATCTGCCCCCATCGCTCTTGCTTCTACAATTTGATATTCATCAATAATAAAATCTTTACGCAGGATAGGGATACTATTCACCCTTGCACTTTTCAAATCTGCGGCAGTACCGCCAAAAAATATTTCATCTGTAAGCACCGATAAACAACTTGCACCATTGGTAGTGTAAGCTTTTGTTACTTCAACAACATCCGAACGGTCATTAATAATTCCTTTAGAAGGTGACTTTCTTTTAAACTCAGCAATGATGCCTGTTTTAGTCTCATCCAGTAAAAATTCTTTTAAAGAAAAAATTTTACGGTTAAAAAATTCGCTTTGTTCCAATACAGCTACAGGAACAAGCACCTGCTGTCTTTTTACTTCTATCTCCTTTTCTGCTATTATCGTTTCTAAAATATTCATTACTGCAATTTGATCAGGTTTTGTAAAGACTGTAAGGCTTTTCCGCTTTCTAAACTTTCTACCGCTGTGTTATAGCAATCCTGGTAACTATTGTATTTGCCGGTACATTGTAATGCCATTGCAGCATTGGCCAGCACCACTGCATTTTGTGCCCAACTGCCTTCGCCTTTTAAAATGGTTAAAAATATTTTGGCAGCTTCTTCTACTGTATTGCCACCATAAATATCAGCGGCATTTACTGTTCTTTTTCCCAGCGTTTCTGCAGATAGTATCTGCTCACCTTCATTGGTAATTACTTTTGTATCACCTGTTAAAGAAATTTCATCATAACCATCCAGCGAATGGATAATGGTGAATTTATTTCCGCCAGGTTGTAACAGGTAATTGTATATCCTCGCCATTTCTAAATTATAAACGCCTACCAGCTGGTATTTAGGAAAAGCAGGATTTACCATTGGCCCCAGCATATTAAAAAAAGTACGGACACCTAAATTTTTACGTATTGGCCCTACAGCTTTTAATGCCGGATGAAATAACGGTGCATGTAAAAAGCAAATATTAGCTTCATCAATTTCCTTCCTTAATATATCAGCATTATTTTTGAATTTGTAGCCCAGCTGCTCCATTACATTACTGCTGCCGCTTATGGATGTGGCGCCGTAGTTACCGTGCTTGGCCACTTTATTTCCCGTACCTGCCACAATAAAACAACTGAGTGTGGAAATATTGAACGTGTTTTTTCCATCACCGCCGGTGCCAACAATATCAATCACGTCGTTACCATTCAAATCAATTCTTACACAAAGTTCCAGTAAGGCATCACGAAAGCCCTGTAATTCATCAATGGTAATGCTGCGCATTAAATACACGGTGATGAAAGCAGCTATTTCACTTTCATTGTACAGGTTTTTAGAAATATTGATCAATACTTCTTTGGCCTGTTCCCGGGAAAGTGTTTTGTGTTCGAATAAATAGTTGAGAATTTTTTTCATAGTGAGAACCACGATTTTATGCGATTAATCTTATTTTTCTGATGTTTTAATTTGAGGCTTAAATTTATTATTGAACAATCTTTTCCATTCAAGACTATTTGCTCCAAAATTTATCAGAAGTCCTATTTCCAAATTAAAAGCTTCTAAATAATTTTTGCCTTGTGCTAAATGCACATTTTCTAATTGTATAATTGCTTTTAATTCTACACAAATTTTCCCCTCAACTAAAAAATCAACTCTGCGTTCCCCGATTAATGCTTCCTTGTAAAAAATAGGCATATTTACTTCCCTGCTGAAGTTTACTCCTAACAACCTGAATTCAATTTCTAAAGCTCTTTGGTATATCACTTCCTGAAAGCCATTTCCCAAAATGCCATGCACATTCATGGCTGCCCGTAGAATTTTTTCTGTTATATCGCTGTATTTATATTCCATGCATAATCAGGTTAATCTTTTAATCAGTTTAAAATCGTGGTTCAGACTTTTAGCCAGTTCCTCAATATCTTTTCCCCATCCGGTGTCAACACACTTTCCGGGTGAAATTGTACCCCCTGTACATCATAAGTTTTATGTTGCAAAGCCATAATGTAACCATTATCATCTCTTGCAGTTACTTCAAGTTCTGCAGGAAAATTTTCATCGCTGATAATCCAGCTATGGTATCTTCCTACTTCAATTGTATCGGGTAACCCTTTTAATATTTTTGAATTTTGATTGTTGATTTTTATCGGCGTTGCCACACCATGATACACTTTACTCAAATTAGTCAGCGTTCCGCCAAAAGCTTCGCCAATGGCCTGGTGGCCCAGGCAAACGCCCAATATAGATTTTGTGGCTGCATATTGTTTTATCAACGGTAGTAACAAACCTGCTTCTGATGGAATACCCGGGCCTGGGGATAAAATAATTTTATCATACCCGTTTACCTGCTCCAAACTAATTTCATCATTACGGAATACATCAACTTTTTCATGGGTGATCTTCTCCACTAAATGAACAAGATTGTATGTAAAGGAATCGTAATTATCAAACACTAAAATTTTCATCTCAAATATTTTGTGCCAACACAATGGCTTGTTTTAAGGCATTTAATTTATTATTCACTTCCTGCAATTCACTTTCTGGTTTACTGGCAGCTACAACGCCTGCACCGGCCTGGTAAACCAGTGTATTATTACGGCTTAAAAATGTGCGTATCATTATGGCATGGTTTACTGTGCCATCAAAACCAACGCAACCTATTGCACCGCCATAATAACTTCTTGCGGTTGGTTCAAAACCGTTGATGAGCTGCATGGCTTTAAATTTTGGTGCACCACTTAATGTGCCTGCAGGAAAAGTGGTGGCAACCAGTTTAAACGGATTCGTTTCCGGGCCAACCTTTCCCGTTACCTCACTCACTAAATGAATAACATGGCTGTAATAGTTTATCTTTTTGTATTGGGTAACTTCCACATTACTGCACATGCGGCTCAGATCATTCCTGGCAAGGTCAACCAGCATTACATGTTCTGCATTTTCTTTTTCATCAGCTTCCAGTGCAATAGCTAAAGCTTTATCTGTTTCATCATCACCGGTTCTTTTAAATGTTCCTGCAATGGGATGTACAATGGCTTTACCATTATTTACAATCAACTGGCTTTCGGGTGAAGAACCCATCAGTTTATAATCGCCGTAATCAAAATAAAATAAATAGGGCGAAGGGTTGATACTGCGTAAAGCCCGGTATACATTAAATTCATCGCCGGTAAATTTTTGTTCAAACCTTCTGCTTAAAACAATTTGAAATACATCTCCCCTATGGCAACTGGAAATGCCTTTTTTTACAATGTCAATATATTCTTCATTGGTAAGATTTGAATTTTCTCCTGCATCAGTCTTAAAAGGGAAGGTAGGGACATCTTTACTTTTTATCAGGCTCTCAATCAATCCTCTTTCACTTTCTATTCCTGCAATTTCATTTTCAATAATGTATAGCTCATCTTTAAAATGATTAATGGCAATTACATATTGGTATAACCGGTACCGCATAAGGGGAATAGCATTTCCTCCTGCCTGCTGTTTGTTTTCCAATTTAATGGAGTCAAAAAATTGCACAGCATCATAAGTAGTATAACCAAATAAGCCCTGTGCAACATTTACCGGCTTTATGGCGGCTTCTTTTATCTGGAAGCGCTGCATAAATTCCCATAAATGCCCTGGTACATCTGTTGGATTATTGATAGGTTGCCTTTCCGCTGGCTTACCGGGCAACTTAAATTCCAAAACCGAAGGGTTGCTTATTTCAATTCCGGCAATAGCATTTATGCCAATAAACGAATAGCTGTTTTCTCCTGCATGAAAATCGGTACTTTCCAACAGGATAGTATCCCTGAACCTGTCACGCAGGCGCAGGTAAATGCCTACAGGTGTGTACACATCTGCAAGCAGTTTTTTAAATGTGGTTTGTATCTCTATTTTTTTCATAAGTCTGAACGGGGATTTGGGTGGATTAAATGGATTTTTTGGATGTTAGGTTTGGATTGTATTTAGCATTCTCCAATCTTTTAAATTCTAAAGAAATGGCTCCAAAATTCAATAATAATCCTACCTCGAGGTTATATACTTCTAAATAATTTCTTGCTTGCGAATAATGTACTTTTTCCAAAACCTCTCTTGCTTTTATTTCTACACTAATTACTCCTTCTACAAAAAAATAAACTCTTCGCTCCCCTATCTGTTCTGTTTCATAATATATCGGCATATTAAATTCTCTTACAAATGACAATCCTGCTTTTCGCATTTCAATTTCCAAAGCTCTTTGGTAAATCACTTCCTGGAAGCCATTACCTAAAACAGAATGTACTTTCATAGATGCTCCAATAGTTTTTTTTTAGTAATCTCCTCATATTTAAACTGTGGCATAGTGCTAACAATTTCTACATTTAAAAAACCCCTTTTATCCAAATCATCCACCTAAATCCCCGTTCAGACAATAATAAAAAACCCGGCAACTTGTGCCGGGTTCAACTATTTATAATGGTAACAATAGTAAAAAGGCACAATCACTTGATTATGCTCCACCACCAGCTATTGTTATTTGTGTTAATCATTTTCATTTACTGTGCAAATATGAAACAGATTAAGGGAATAAAAAAATTTTTTACTAAATTCATTAAAATTTCACACAAATGCTGATTCAACAAAAACAGGAAGGTAGTAAAGGCAGCTTTTATGTACAGGAAGGGAATGATACCCTTGCAGAGATGACTTACTCTATGACAGGTACTGATTTAATGATTATTGATCATACCGAAGTATCGGATGTATTAAGAGGGAAAAATGTAGGCTACCAGCTTGTTCATACCGCAGTTGAATATGCCAGGGCCAACCACATAAAGATTTTACCTCTTTGTCCTTTTGCCAAATCGGTGTTTGATAAAAAGAAAGATGAATTTGGCGACGTGTTAAGAGGGAACTGAACTAACTTTTAAAAAATAAAATAATGACTATTATAGTTTTTGGTGCTACAGGAATGGTGGGCAAACAATTGGTGCAGCAGGCTTTATTTAACGGGTATACCGTTAAGGCTTTTGGCAGAAATGTTTTTACAGAGCTGGATATGGAAGCAAAAAATCTTGAGCTGGTAAAAGGTGCCCTGTTTGATGAAAAGGAAGTATATGATGCAATTAAAGGTTGCGATGCTGTATTGTCTGCCCTGGGTGGCAGTGCAGATGGTACTGATAAAACACGTACCCTTGGCATAAAAAATATTATTACCCAAATGAAAAAGGCGGGTGTAAAAAGAATTGTTGCTGTCGGCGGGCTGGGTGTTTTAAATGCAGATGAAAACAGCCTGCTGATAGAACAGGAAGATTATCCTAAACAATACCTTGCTGTTGGGTTGGAACATAAAAAGGCTTACGAATATTTAAATGCAAGCGGGCTGGACTGGACATTTGTTTGCTGCCCTGATATTTTAAACCAACCTGCCACCGGGGCGTTTATCACTAATGCCAATTATCCTCCAGACCCAAACAATTATAAAATAAATGCCGCCGACCTGGCAATGTTTATGTTGAATGAATTGAAAAAGAATGAATACATAAAGGAAAGAGTAGGCATTAGTAATTAAAACAAATCATCACTTAATTTAAGTAAGATTATTTTGTATCTTGTTACAATACATTTTACCATGCGATTGTTTATACTCCTCCTCTGTTTTTCTTTAAACTCCTTTTCGCAACAGCAACCCAATATCATTTACATTATGAGTGATGATCATGATGCAGATGCTATCAGTGCGTACAATAAAAAATTTATCAGCACACCTAATATTGACCGTATTGCTAAAGGTGGCACTTTATTCAGCAGAAATTTTGTAAGCAATTCTATTTGCGGCCCGGTAAGGGCCACTTTAATAACCGGGCAACATTCGCATAAAAATGGCATGAAGGATAACCGTACAAGATTCGACTCTTCAAAGACCACTATGCCTAAACTGATGCAGCAGGGTGGATATCAAACTGCCATTGTAGGCAAATGGCACCTGCACTCCTATCCAACCGGTTTTGATTTTTGGAAGATATTACCGGGACAGGGTTTGTATTTTGAACCAAGAATTATTTCGATGCAGGGTGATACCAGTACCTACCATGGCTATGCCACCGATGTAATTACAGATGAAGCCATAAAATGGATGGATGACAGGAATAAACTGCAACCTTTTTTACTGCATATCCATCATAAAGCACCGCATCGTTATTTTTTAGCACCATTAAAATACATCCAGCAATTTCACAGCAAAACTTTTCCTGAGCCGGCAACATTATACCTTGATACTGCCGGCCATGGTACAGCATGGCATTTACAAACCATGAGCATATTGCATGATATGAAACTCTGCAGCGATTTAAAAGTTGATCCGGAATATTTAATGGATAATCCTGTATTAAAACCTGACTCTGTTGATATAGTTTATTATAATGCCATCTTTAACCGCATTCCCGAACCTGAAAGAAGCAGCATCAAAAAAATTTATGAAGAGCGGGGAAAACTGCTGCAGCAGTTAAAACCCAAAGGGAAAGAATTACTGAAGTATAAATACCAATGGTACATGCAGGATTACCTGGCATGTGTGGCATCGATTGATGAAAACGTTGGCCGTGTACTGGATTACCTTGATAAAAATGATCTTACAAAAAATACTTTACTGATATACACCGGCGACCAGGGCATGTACCTTGGCGAAAACGGATGGTTTGATAAACGCTGGATGTATGATGTATCGATGCAGGCACCATTACTGATGCGGTGGCCGGGACATATAAAACCCAATACCATTAATACCAACCTTACCCAAACAATTGATTATGCCCCAACCATACTGGATGCTGCCGGAGTAAAAGTGCCTGGTTTTATGCAGGGCTTGAGTTTAATTCCTGCAGTAACAGGTAAACAAAAAATTATTCCAAGACATAATTTGTACTATCATTTTTACGAATATGGTGCAGACCATACTGTATTGCAACACCTGGGTGTAAGAGGCGAACGATATAAGCTGATCTATTTTTACCCGGTAAATGAATGGGAATTATATGATCTTAAAACAGATCCGCAGGAACAAAAGAATCTTATCAATTCTGCAGCACATAAAAAGATATTGCTGCAGATGAAAGATGCCTTACTGCAAATGCGTAATCAATATGACGATCATGAACCTGCAGGAGAATTGCATTAACAGTAAACTATTTGAATGGTTTTATTGTTCTGCATAATTATAGTAACTTAACAGTAAATAAAACACACTTAGTATGAAACAGGAAATTATAAACCTTTACGACGAGTATACACATAAACCACTTAGCCGGAGTGAATTTTTAAAAAGGCTGGCAATATTAACAGGCGGTACTGCGGCAGCACTGGCAGTGTTGCCTTTAATTGAAGTAAACTATGCTCATGCTGCTGTAACGCCGCAGGACGATCTGTTTACTGAGTATATAAATTATCCGGGTGTACCTAATGAAATGAAGGCCTATGTAGCCCGGCCCAAAGCAGATAAAAAATATGCTGCCGTTATAATCATTCACGAAAACCGTGGACTTAATACCCATATAGAAGATGTGGCAAGACGTGCTGCCAAGGCTGGCTATTTAGCTATTGCACCAAATGCTTTGTCTGCGTTGGGTGTAACGCCTGCAAATGAAGATGAAGCAAGAACAAAATTCCAGGAGTTGAAAGCAGAGAACAACCTGCAAAATTTTATAAACGTTTTTGACTATGTAAAAACAAGAAAAGATTATAATGGTAATATTGGTTGTGTTGGTTTTTGCTGGGGCGGCGCTATGAGTAACAGCCTTGCGGTAAATGTACCTTCGCTTAAAGCCGCTGTTGCATTTTATGGCAGGCAACCTGCGGCAGAAGATGTAAGTAAAATAAAAGCTGCTGTGCAGTTACACTATGCCGGGCTTGATGAAAGAGTGAATGCCGGTATTCCTGCGTATGAAGAGGCTTTAAAAAAGAATAACATCACGTATGAATTATACCAGTATGAAGGTGTAAACCATGCTTTTCATAACGACAGCTCTCCCACCCGTTATAATGAGGCTGCCGCAAAACTGGCCTGGCAAAGAAGCATGGATTTTTTTGCCAAGCATTTAAAATAGCGAATTTATTTACTGAATTAATTTCCGCAGCTGTTGCCAAAATGTTCAACACCAGGTTCTTTTTTACTGTTAATCAACTTTAACACTAAATCTTTGCGCTGTTTGCAACGCTGGCATACTTTTTTCCATCTTAGTAAAAAATAAAACAGTTGAAGCTATTTTTACCTTTTATTTTATTGTTGGCCTGCACTGCTGCAAAAGCACAAAAGATTGATAGTATCTATGTTAATCTTTATACCGACAGTCTTAAAAAAGGCACTTACAATTATATTAATGTAGATGGTCTTTTATCTAACGGCAGATATTTACCCTTAGATAGTACACATATTCTTTTCACTGCATCGGCAGGTAAGTTTGTTGGCAATACCCTGTTTATTGATAAAGATTTTGCTGCAGAAAAAGTAACTATAAAGGCAGTGTTGAGAAAGAATCCTGCGATTTTTAAAGAATTTATAATGTACATAAAAATAAAACCCGATAACGAAAACTTAAAAACAGTAGATGAACTGTTTAACACTCCACAACCTCCAAAATCGAAGCGGAATAAGGGTTAGCTACAACTGATTTCTTAAACGTAAAAATGCCCGGTTCATTTATGATTTACCGGGCATTTTTTATTTCAGTATGCTGAATATCTTATGCAAATTTCTTAGCGTCTTCTAAAAACTGTGCTAAACCGCTATCTGTTAATGGGTGTTTTAATAAACCTAAAATAGAGGTCAGCGGGCAGGTACAAACATCAGCTCCGGCTTCGGCACATTTAATAATATGATTAGGGTTACGGATTGATGCCGCTAAAATTTCTGTTTTATATCCCTGTATAGAAAATATCTGGCGCAGCTGGTGTATTAATTCCATTCCATCCCAACCGGTATCATCAATTCTGCCGATAAAAGGAGACACATAAGAAGCACCCGCTTTTGCAGCAAGTATTGCCTGCCCGGCAGAAAATATCAACGTACAATTAGTACGGATGCCATTATCGGTAAACCATTTAATAGCTTTGATGCCTTCTTTTATCATCGGTACTTTTACTACAATATTCGGGTGTATGGCAGCCAGTTTTTTTCCTTCGGCAACCATTCCATCAAAATCTGTTGATACCACTTCAGCACTGATGTCGCCATCAACCAATTCACAAATATCTTTGTAATGCTGCATTACTGCGGCTTCGCCTTTAATACCTTCCTTAGCCATTAAAGATGGATTGGTGGTTACACCATCCAGTATTCCTAAATCATTTGCTTCTTTAATTTGAGCCAGGTTGGCTGTATCGATAAAAAATTTCATACCCCTATCCCCTAAAGGGGGATTAGCTTTTTAATTGTAAATAAAATTTGTTCGCTGCAAAAGTAAAATAATTGAGGCAGGAAGTGCTATTTAATTTATACACTGCAACTCACAAATAGAGTTGCATAAATTTAAAAAAGTATATGGAAGGTGAGCTGTTATTGTTCAATCCGGATAAGCAAGCATTGAGTTAGGGGCATAAAAAATGGCAAGTTACTTACATCGCACCGCTCAACCATCTACCCTTGCTACCTTCCGGTCCTGGGGGAGTTCAACAGGAGCTGGCCG
>JAYVJU010000181.1:0-10168 GCA_043769035.1 Ferruginibacter sp. | reverse complement strand
CCCTGCTGGTAAAATGGAGGCATGGCCGAAGGTTCCCGGTTAATAAGATACGGCGCTGTAAAATCACTCATCTCTACTTCAAAAGTATAGCCCGCCACTACACATTTGCTCACTGCTTTATCTGCACCTATCTGAATATCGAAACTGGCATTTATAACAGGTGCCTGCTCAAATGGGGTATCTGCAAAAATGTTTGGACCAAAATATTTGCCTACCGTTTCATTGGTACTTACAAAACCCATTACCGCCGGCATGGCAGCAGGGTCAGGTTGCCACAGTATCATACCGCTTGCTGCATTACCAACAGGTGTGTTTACCATGCGTCCTAAGTGTACAATTACATTTGGCATTTGCAGGTCAGGAGATGTTACTGCTACTAAATCTATTCCGCCTTCCCAGCTCATCCATTTTGAAACATTGCTCATACAATAATTTTAAGGTTACCCGTTGGCGGAATTAATTAGCTAAAGTATGCTTAACTCTGCTAACAGGTTTGTTGTAAATAAATTTATTTAAGAACTGTAAAAGTGTGAACCCTGTAATTTTTGCTAATATTCTACATTTAAAGCCAGTAAAGGATTTGGCGTAATTACGTTGTATCATAAATTGGTCACATAATTGTGAAAAAACGGTTTCAATTCGCTTTCTTACTTTTTTCAAAATCCACATGGTTGGCTTTTGTTCTCTTTGATTGTTTCTTAATGGCACTTCCAATTCAATACCTGCTGTTTCAAATAAATTAATCTGTTGTTGCTTTCCGATGTACCCTTTATCTCCTACAATCATACAGTTATTAAACAATTCTTTTACATCTTTTAAGTAATGAATATCATGTACACTTGCTTTGGTTAAGTCTAATGATTCTATAACACCAGCCGCAGAACAAACGCTGTGTAACTTGTAACCATAAAAATATTTTTTCTGCGATGCACAGTAGCCTTTATCTGGCGAATTTTGCTGCGATTCTTTACCCATTTTATTTCTTTGCTCTCTCGATATTTTACAAATTTCTAAAGGCATGGAATCTATTGCAAAAATATCAGCCTGCTTATTAAGCCTTGCTGACAGTAGCTTTCGGACTCGTTCTGTTTGTTCAAATAATAGCTTTCTTCTATCATTATATTGCCTTCTGCTTATTAAATTAACAAACACAGCCCTATATTCTGCTACCAGTTTTGAAAACAAATAATTCTCACTATCAATCCCTAAACTCTCTGCTGTTAAACTTAAAGCAATCACTTCCAAATCCGAGAACCTTGGTACAACCCCACGTCTTTTAAAGTTATTTTGTACTGTTAATTCTTCTTTTAAAATATCTTTTATTACCTCAATTATTTTATCGAAATTTACCTTGATGTTGTGCATGTTGAATGAGTGGGTTTAGTCACTTTCTTAGACAACTGCACAGCGTCTTTTGTGGCTCAATAACAAAAATTAATTCCGCCAACGGGTTACTATTATATTTTTTATAAAAATATACTCAAAGATCCTGAACCTCACATTGCAACTATATTATCGTTAAGCTTTAGCGAATCTTTATTAATAAATGGCACAATAGATTTAATTGCATTAAAATGGTTCTGCTATCAGATTAGTGTTATTTTTCAATTTGGCCTAACTATTCTTATAGTAGTAATCAATTATTTTTATTTTATTAAGTCAAATAGAACCAAAGCACTTATCAAGGAAAAGCCAATACTATTGCATAGTAAAAGGTTATCGATTAGTCTAACGGTATTATTTTTCTTAATTACAACTTCATGGCTTTTCTGGGGTAGTATTTATGGAAAATACCTAGTAGAAAACTGTAAATAATTTAAAATATTCCTCTTAGAATAATAAAGTAATTGATTGGTCTCCTAAAAGCATACTGAGTTGCAAAGTGAATGACAACTTATACTAACAACCTGAAAGGCAAAAGAGGTCTTGTGATTCCTTCTAAGTGTATTGAATAGGAAATCACAAGTCCTCTTTTGGTTTGGCAGATAGTTTGCCGAAGTATGTTTTTGGGAGACCGATTTACCTGCATCTAGTGGTACCGCTTTAGCATCTCATTTACTCCAGTAAGTAAGAAAGAAGAATACTCCCGAACAAAAGTATAATTGGAAACATCATGGATATCAAAAAATATATAATAAAGAGTTTTCCAATATAGTATGGGTACCTTTTTAAAAGTTTTTCATACCTTTTATTCATGAAGATCAGTAAATAATTAATAATAAGGCATGGCAAAATGAATAAAAATATAAAGGCTAATACATTATTTATACGCCCAGGTAAAAATTCAAAATCTATCTTATAAAAATATTTTTTAAAAACAAACTTTTCCAAAAGCGTCATAATTAAAATAAAATTGAATGACATAGCAAGTGTCATAGATATCATGGTTCCAACCGGCCAATTCTCTCTATTAGCAGGCTGTTGCCTTGCTCTTTTTATACAATCCACCCATATTCGGTAATATAAACCCAGCATTTAATAAAAAATTTTTGAATAAATCGAATAATTTTGAAAATTAAAATAAAAGTCTAAGTCCAATTTTCCTCGCCTTGGTTCGTGGCACACGAAACAAAAGTAGCAAAACAAAAGTTGTTGCAAAAAGTAAAACGGTAAGCAGTAAATTGCGTTATGCAGCAGGTGCAACGTAAATCATACCATACTACCAATAAGATATATTTTTTTACTGCAACCATTCATAAGTGGCTGCCATTGCTTACGCAGGAAAACAACCAACAGTTAATTATTGACTATTTAAGAAAACTATGCCATGAAGGATATCTTACGGTGTATGGTTTTGTATTAATGCCTGATCATGTGCATATCATTTGGCAACAAAATAAATTAAACGGAAAAGAAACACCACAAGGCAGCTTTTTAAAATACACAGCACATGAATTTTTAAAAAAGTTAAAAACATCAGGCCAATCAAAGTGGTATGAAGTAAATGCCGCCAATAAAAAACACGAAATTTGGCAACGGGATTCGTTGAGTATTGAAATTTACAGCCGTGTAGTGGCTGCACAAAAATTACAATACATTCACTTTAATCCGGTAAGCAGCAAGTGGCAGTTGTCAAAAGATGATTTAGGATATTATTATTCATCCGCCAGATTTTATGAAAATGGAGTAGATGAATTTGGTTTTTTAACGGACTTATATAAAGTATTTGATGGGGATTAAACCTTTGTTTCGTATGCCACGAAGGCGGGTAAATATAAATCTTTTATAAAAACATTTTATCTTACACTTTATAATCTATGGTATATCAATTCAACAATTTCATCCCTGTAATACATGAATCTTCTTTTGTTCATCCGCAGGCTGCCGTTACAGGTAATGTAATTATTGGTGCAGCTTGTTACATTGGCCCCGGTGCAGCGCTTCGTGGCGATTGGGGTCAAATCATTATTGAAGATGGCTGTAATGTGCAGGAAAACTGTACCATCCACATGTTTCCCGGCGTAACAGTTGTATTACAACAAGGTGCACATATTGGCCATGGTGCAGTAATACATGGCGCTGCCATTGGTAAAAACTGTTTGGTGGGCATGAATGCAGTAATAATGGACAATGTTGTTTTAGGTGATGAATGTATTGTGGGTGCATTAAGTTTTATTAAGGCTGATGAGGTTTTTGAAGCCCGGAGTTTGATTGTGGGCAATCCTGCAAAAAAAATAAAAGCAGTAAGTGACGAAATGATGGCCTGGAAAACCGAAGGCACAAAACTATACCAGCAACTGCCCGGAGAAATGTTCAGCAACTGGAGTGTTTGTGAACCCTTGAGGCAATTACCCGAAAAAGAAAATTCGGCTGCGTTAAAAAATTATAAACCATGGAGCCACGGGGCTCCCTGACACTATCGTAAAGTATTGGCACTTGGATTCGGTTTTATAAAATTTGAACTAAAAAAATATGTTTGGGGAATGAAAGCAAGGCGAAATGTTTACCTAATTATTGGAAGTGTATTAATTATTCTTAATCTGCTTCTCGACATTACAAGTTTATCTGAATATAAATCGCAGGACTCTTCATATAGCATTGGTTACTTTATTGGTTCTCATTTTTTTATGATTACAGGGCTTGTTCTTTACAGGATGGCATATAAAATTAATCGAAGGCTAAAAAGCAATAACCCTGATAGCTTAGAAGAGGATATTAAAAAAATTGGGAGTAAATAATCTTCATTTTTTGCTTCGACATAGAGGAAGTACAAGGAATGGTGTACAACAAATTTCATTGCTGTACCTTCGCACAAATAAGTATATTAAGTGTCAGAAAAATCAAACTTTGTAGATCAGATAAAAATATTTTGCCGCAGCGGACATGGTGGTGCAGGCAGCAAACATTTATTACGTAATAAATTAACTGCTTTTGGTGGCCCCGATGGTGGCGATGGCGGCCGTGGTGCCCATATTATTTTAAAAGGCAACAGCCAGTTATGGACCTTGCTGCACCTCCGGTATTTTAAAAATGTGCTTGCCGAAAATGGCGAGAATGGCAGCAAGAGTACCTCAACCGGAAAAACCGGGAAAGATATTATTATTGAAGTGCCCCTGGGAACTATTGCCCGTGATGAAGAAACCGGGGCAGTGGTGGCAGAAATTTTAGAAGATGGCCAGGAGATAATTTTAGTAAAAGGCGGCCGTGGCGGATTGGGCAACAGCAATTTTAAAACGCCTACCAATCAAACCCCCGAATATGCCCAACCCGGAGAACCCGGTGAAGAAGGCTGGAAGGTTTTGGAACTTAAAGTTTTGGCCGATGTTGGTTTGGTAGGTTTTCCCAATGCAGGTAAATCTACTTTATTAAGCAGCATAACAGCTGCCAAACCAAAAATTGCTGATTACGCTTTTACCACTTTAATACCGCAACTTGGTATGGTGGAATACCGTGATGGTAAAAGTTTTTGCATTGCCGATTTGCCGGGCATAATTGAAGGTGCCGCAGAAGGTAAAGGTTTGGGCCATCGTTTTTTACGGCATATTGAGCGTAATTCTATTTTGTTATTTTTAATTCCGGCAGATAGTAAAGACCATAAAAAGGAATACGATATTTTATTGAACGAGCTGAAAGAATATAACCCGGAAATGCTGCAAAAAGATTTTGTAATTGCCATAAGCAAAAGCGATATGCTGGATGAAGAATTGAAAATTGCCATAGAAAAAGAACTGCCGAAAAAAATTCCTCATGTTTTTATTTCTTCTGTAACAGGCCAGAGTTTATCTGAATTAAAAGACCTGCTATGGAAAACACTGAATGCTCCTGCAAAAGCATAAACCCTCACTCCTGGGTTTATGCTTTGTATATACCGTTAACAGGGTATTGTATTTTGCCTTTTCAATTAGTTACTTTACACAAATTTATAAGCATGAAAAAGTATTTTTTATTCTTAGCTGCAACCTTTGTTTTAGGTAATGCAGTTAAAGGCCAAATAAGCCGTCCGCTTAAAAAAGTAATAGAGTTTAAAATGCCTAAAACTATTGATGATGATATGCCCGGTACCAGGGGAGCCAGCGTGGCATGGCACCCGGTACAGAAAAAATATTATGCGGTAATGGCCGGCAATATTGCTTATCCACTTGCTGTGTATGATGTTAAAGGCAAACAACTTTCGCTTGATACTTTAACAGCAATGGAAGATAGCCGTGGGCTTTGGTACGATCCTGTAAAAAAACAAATCTGCGGTAATGCTTACAGCAGCTATGGGTGGTTTTCTTATACACTTGATAAAAGCGGCATCCCTATAAAAATAGCTATAGATTTTGAAGGCATGAATCAACCAGGCGAACAGAGTGTTGGCGGATATAATGTTGCAAAAAAAGCAGTGATGTTTATATTTGGATCTGAGGTGTGGTGGTATAATGCAGCCGATGCTTCGGTAAATGCTGATGACAAACTAACCATTCACTGGGGAACTACGGCAAAGCAGGGCATTAAAGAAGATGAAGACGAGACTGCAGAACCCGAAGGCTATAATCTTACTACTATAATTTACACCGGTAAACCCGGTGCAGAAATTGGTTTTTTAAATATAGATAAAAAGCAGGTGGAGTTATACAATTCTAAAACCGGTTTTTTAAGCCAGGTGCTTATGCTACCTTCCGGCACCCCTGCCGAAGCTTCATTTAATTTTGCATTTGCTAACGATACCTACTGGTTTTTTGATATGGAAAAAAGAATTTGGACCGGCTGTAAATAAATATTAACGCAACCAACAGATATGCCCTTGTATAATGCAGGGGCTTTTTTATATTCGTACGCATGCTATCTTTATAAAAACTAACAACAATTGTCAGCAGTATTTAAATATATCCGTGAGTTTTATAATAAAGAATTTAATCTCTGGTATTTTTTATTGATACTGTTATTGCTGGGTGCACTTATTTATTTAAACTACTGGCACTTGCTGGAACGCAGGTATGCTGCCGCAGGAAGAACAAGGTGGAGTAATTTTTTAGGTTATTACCTGCTTTACTTTATTCCTTTTGCAACAGCTTTTTTATTACAACTACTTTTTTTTAAAGATTGCAACTATTATAAAAATAACTGGTTTTGGATAATACTGTTGCTGGCGCCGGCCTTTTTTTCTTTCCGGGTAAATTTTAATTTTCATGAAGACATCGTTAATAAAATATGGACAGGCGATGAATTGCAATTCTGGTTACGCTGTATCAATTGGGTAGTCCGTGTATTTGTGTTACTGATACCCGTATTTATTATCTGGTTTATAAAAGATAAAAGCAATCAACCTTTCTATGGCACCCGGGCTTTGGATAATATCAGGCCTTACCTCATCATGTTGCTCATTATGATTCCTTTGCTTGCATTAGCAAGCACACAACGGGATTTTTTGAGCATGTACCCCAAAGCAAAATTTTTAACGCAGTTACAGGTGAGCCATCAAAAGTGGCGGTATGTGGTTTATGAATTGTGTTATGGATTTGATTTTATAAGCATAGAATTTTTCTTTCGTGGATTTTTAATTTTATCGTTGATGAAAATCTGCGGCATGCATTGCATAATTCCTGTAGCCTGTTTTTATTGTGCTATTCATTTAGGTAAACCAATGGGTGAGGCTATCAGTAGTTTTTGGGGTGGTTTACTTTTAGGTATTGTAAGCTATAATACCGGTAGTGTTTGGGGCGGTTTAATTGTACACCTGGGTATTGCCTGGTTTATGGAAATTGGCGGATGGCTTGGAGCACTGTTTAAAAAATAAATGCACTGATTAATACGATCTGCCAATAGTATCGCATACCGCTTTAAGCAGCGAAGTATTATCATTAGTATCCTGCCCTTTTTCCCAAAGCATAACCCCATTGCCTCTTTGTTTTGCCAGCATGGTTTTTAGTTTAACGGTATTTTGCCCGTTATAATAAATGGTAAAAGGTGTAGCGTATCCGCTGGCAGTAACTGTTGCAGAATCTGATACCGCACTACCACCCTGCGTTAAAATATTGCTGTAGGTAAGTACGGTATTTGTTTGTGTTATGCCCGATGGCCTTCCGTAACCCGGCAATCCCAATACATATTTAGCAGCTGGCATTCCTCTTGTGGTAAGCCAGTAATTTATTGATGTGTTTACCAGCGCCATATCACTGTGATGTTTATAAGGTGTTGTTGTGCTAAAATCATCATACACCATTACATTAAACCAATCTGCATAATTAAACACGGCAGTTTGTACTGCATCTCTTATACTGCCGGCATATTTACCGGGTGTAATAGCCGCTGTTAAATAATATTTACCATTGGTATGCAGGCTGTCGCTTAACTCTTTCATTAAAGCAGTAAACTGTATGTCTGTTCCATCGCTGGTACTGGGAAATTCCCAATCAATATCCACGCCATCTAAAACATATTGGCGCACATTATCCATAATGTTTTTTATAAGTGAGTTCCTTGTAGTGGTTGATACCGTTGCTGTTTTAAAATCTGCAGCAGCGCCATTAACGCTCATAAATATTTTGGCATTATTAAGTTTTGCCTTTGCCACCACAGCAGTAAAAGTAGTTGGGCTGTTTAAAATAAGTCCGCTGGCAGTAACAGTAAAAAAGGCATAGTTCACCACGTTGGTCATTTTAAATTTTGTGTCGGGTACAGCACTCACTGTTCTGTAGTAAGGAAAATAGCCCACCACTTTAAAACCAAAATCGGGTGGTGCAAAAATGGGTGCCGGTGCAGTAACGGTTGCCGGGTTATCTTTTTTACAGGCTGCTAAAAAAACAGTAAGGGTTGTAATAAGCAACCAAAACCTGGCAAAACGCTTCATAGTAAATAAATTAGTGGTGGAAGTTACTAACCTTTGGGGAGTTTTACTATTGCCGGAGCAGATAATGATGATTAATTTTACAGCAGATGAGAATCTTACTACAGACAGCATTATTATTTCTTTTGAGTGTATTACTCTGCGCCTGTCCGTATAGTTCTCCTTACCTGCTGGATGAAAATCCTACTATTTATGTAGAAGACGAACTGATAGGCAACTGGGCCACATTGGTAAAAAAACCAGGCAACGATAAAGAGGAAATTGTAAAACTTATTTTGAGTAAAAGATCTGACACAGAATATAATATTGTTTTTACCGGAAAACTGGATGAATTAAAACCTTTTAAAGTATTGCTTAGAGATTCAGTAAACGGAACAGCATTTATGTCAACCGTTGCAGGAAACCAGTTTTTAAATATCTCCATAAAAGGGTCGAATTATATTGCCGAGTTAAAATTTAAAAATGGCAAATTATCGCTGCTTCCCCTTGCAGAACATTTCACTTCTAAACTGGTACAAAACAACTCCGAACTTAGAAACTGTCTGGAGTTTCATTACAAAACCCGTGTACATCCCATTTACGATGATGATTTTTGTCTTATAGAAATGATAAAGGTGAATTAATTTTTTAACAGTTATAATGAATATTAGCCCTTTGGTTGTATTTAACTTGTATTGCATTGGTTAACTTTGTAAAACAAAACACTGGTATGAAACATAAATTATTTACAGCATTAATATTCTTTTTTATGTTTAACGCAGCAGTTGCACAAAATACTGTTACCGTTTTTTTAAACGGGGTTAAAAAGGGGGAGTATATAACAAAGACAGATGAAGCCGCTGGTGGCGGAGCCAGTCTTAAAAAAAATGATTGTAAAAAATTAAAACAACTATCTATTCAAATAAAGGGTGAGCATATTGGTATGGTTGTTTACAAAAGAACAATGGAAGTAACTGATAATGCAGGCCTGTCTTTTTTAAACGTGCCCGAAACAGCGGGTACACCTGGCAAATTTATACTTACCGGCACCAAACTTAAATCGCTACTTACAAAAGGAAAACCAATAAAATTATACCTGCTGATGGATCCCGCCGATGACAGAAGCCTGATTCCTTCCAAACGGATTTATATGGGCACTATTACTGCAAAATAATTTCATGAACCGTAAGTTTATTTATTTTATCAATCCTATATCCGGCACCAAAGAAAAAGTGCTGATGCTGGATATGATTAAGAAAAGAACCCTTGAAAAAAATATTCCTTTTGAAATATTGCATACAACTGCCGAAGGCAGTTATGATTATGTAAAAGAAAAAATTGCTGCCGAAAAAATCACCGATATCATTATTTGTGGTGGCGATGGATCGGTAAACCAGGTTGCTAATGCATTGCTTGGGGTTGATGTAAATATTGGTATCGTACCAATGGGCTCCGGGAACGGTTTGGCCTTTGCTGCCAAAATTCCAAAAACTGTTGGTAAAGCATTGGATGTTATTTTTACCGGCCATGCAGTGTATATCGATAGTTTCTATATTAATAAAAAATTCAGCTGCATGTTATGTGGTTTAGGCTTTGATGCACAGGTGGCACATGATTTTGCCAGGCAACAGCAACGTGGCTTAAAAACATATATCAAACAATCGGTAAAAAATTTCAGAACAGCTACACCCTATCATTTTGAGTTAGTGGTGAATGACAGCCGCATTAATACAGAAGCATTTTTTATCAGCATTGCCAACAGCAACCAGTTTGGTAATAATTTTACTATTGCACCCCAGGCAAGTTTACATGATGGTTTACTGGATATTGTTATTGTAAATAAAATGAGTAAGATGCGGATGTTATGGAATGTAGTAAAGCAAATACGCAAAGGAGAAGTACGGCCTTATGAAGATAAAA
>JAYVJU010000180.1:0-12435 GCA_043769035.1 Ferruginibacter sp. | reverse complement strand
GAAAAAATATAAACCATGATAGTATTATTCATCATTTCGCTGGCCGTGTTTGCATACATGTGCTACGTACTAATTAAACCCGAAAAATTTTAAACCATGAATGCAGAAATTACAGGCCTTGTTTTTATGTATGCCTTGCTTGTGCTTATGGCCATTCCATTAGGCAGGTATATAGGCAAAGTGTTTACCAGCGATAAAACCTGGCTGGATAAAATTTTTAATCCACTCGATAAAGTATTTTACAAACTAAGCGGCATTGATGCAACTAAGCAAATGACCTGGAAACAGCATTTGCTGGCATTGCTCAGCATCAATCTTTTTTGGTTTTTGCTGTGTATGTTTGTGCTTACCAGCATGAGCTGGCTGCCACTCAATCCCGATGGTAATCCATCTATGAGTGCCGACCTTGCTTTTAATACCACCATCAGTTTTATATCCAACACCAACCTGCAACATTACTCAGGCGAATCTGGTTTGTCTTATTTAGGACAGTTAACCGTGATGTTGTTTCAATTTATCAGTGCAGGTTGCGGTATAGCAATATGTGCAGTAGTATTTTTTGCAATGAAAGAAAAGTCCACCGAAAAGTTGGGCAACTTCTATTTTCTTTTTGTAAGAAGTTGTACCAGGATTTTATTACCGCTTTCATTAGTAGTAGCGGTTATTTTATTATTCAACGGCACACCCATGACGTTTGAAGGTAAGGATACTATTACCACCATGCAAGGCGATACCGTACAGGTAAGCCGTGGCCCCGTAGCAGCATTTGTTGCTATAAAACAAATGGGTACAAATGGTGGCGGCTTTTACGGCCCCAACGCTGCACACCCTTTAGAAAACCCTAATTACATCACCAATATTGCAGAAACTATTTCGATTATTTTAATTCCAATGGCAATGATTTTTGCATTGGGTTATGTATTGAAAAGAAAAAAATTAGCATGGGTAATTTTTGGTGTAATGACGATAGGGTTTTTTCTCCTACTTATTCCTTCTGTAATAAGCGAAATGAAAGGCAATCCCGCCATTGCAAAAATGGGCATACAGCAAAACATGGGCAGCATGGAAGGCAAGGAAGTTCGCTTTGGTTCGGCAGCATCTGCATATTGGGCTATCAATACAACTGTTACAAGTAATGGTTCTGTAAACTCCATGCATGATAGCATGACCGCATCAACAGGCATGTTTGCTTTACTGGGTATGATGATCAACTCTTTCTTTGGTGGCGTAGGTGTAGGCTTTTTAAATTTTTACATCTTCATAATTCTTGCTGTTTTTATCAGTGGATTAATGGTGGGACGAACACCAGAATTTCTCGGTAAAAAAATTGAAGCCAAAGAAATGAAAATTGCCATGATGATTGCATTGCTGCATCCGCTATTGATTTTAGCAGGTACTGCCATTGCAAGTCATATCTATGCACACAATCCCACAGCCTATGCATCGTGGCTGGCCAATCCCGGCTATCACGGCTTTAGCGAAATGCTGTACGAGTTTACTTCTTCCAGCGCCAACAATGGCAGTGGTTTTGAAGGCCTGGGAGATAACACCCCCTTCTGGAATATTGGTTGCGGTATTGTAATGTTACTGGCAAGGTATTTACCCATCATTGGTCCGGTTGCCATTGCAGGTATTTTAGCCAGTAAAAAATATATTCCTGAAAGTGCAGGTACATTAAAAACAGACACAGCAACATTTGGATTAATGGTATTTGCAGTAATAGCCATTGTAGCAGCGCTGTCATTTTTTCCTGCACTAACGCTGGGGCCAATAGCAGAATATTTTGGAATGAAATAAATACAATTATGAACCAGGCTTTTGAATGGCTATTAAGCTTCAGTGGCGTAGCGAATCCCGATTTTTTTCGGGAACTCTTGTACCGCATACCATTACTGAACTTTTTATAAGCACAGCAAAAAAAAGCCAACAACAAAACAAAAATGACCAACTCAAAAAATACATCCTTATTTCAAAAGGACTTATTGAAACAAGCTTTAAAGCAATCTTTCATTAAACTCAATCCTAAAACCATGTTTCGCAATCCGGTAATGTTTACCGTGTGGGTAGGCACCGTGGTAATGGCCGGCGTGTGTGTATGGATAGCCACCGGCGAACAAAACCAGGGCAGTCTTATTTACAATATTATAGTAACGGCTGTTTTATTACTTACTTTATTATTTGCCAATTTTGCCGAAGCTATTGCAGAGGCAAGAGGTAAAGCCCAGGCAGATAGTTTGAGAAAAACAAGAGAAGAAACGCCTGCTAAACTGTTGCAGATAATTGGGGAGATGTACGTGAATGAAGTAAAAATTGTTCCCTCTTCTCAATTAGTAAAAGGCGATGTTTTTTTATGCGAAGCAGGAGACACTATACCAATGGATGGCGAAATAATTGAAGGCCTTGCTACCATTGATGAAAGTGCCATCACCGGCGAAAGTGCACCCGTGATAAGAGAAGCTGGTGGTGATAAATCATCTGTAACCGGCGGTACAAAAGTATTGAGCGATAAAATAAAAGTAAAAGTTACCACCGAAGCAGGCGAAAGTTTTTTAGATAAAATGATTGCATTGGTTGAAGGTGCATCCAGGCAAAAAACACCTAACGAAATTGCATTAACAATTTTACTGGCAGGTTTTACTTTGGTGTTCATCATTGTAACCGTTACTTTAAAACCGTTTGCAGATTATGCCAATACCCCCATAACCATTGCCGCATTTATTTCTTTATTCGTTTGTTTAATACCCACCACCATCGGCGGTTTATTATCTGCCATTGGCATTGCCGGTATGGACAGGGCTTTACGTGCCAACGTAATTACAAAAAGCGGTAAAGCAGTAGAAACTGCAGGTGATATTGATGTGTTGCTGTTAGATAAAACAGGTACCATCACTATCGGTAATCGCAAAGCCACCAACTTTTATCCTGCCAATGGTGTAGATGAAAAACATTTCATTAAATCAACCGTGTTAAGTTCAATGGCAGATGAAACACCGGAAGGAAAATCTATTATTGAACTGTCTAAACAAAAGGGTGACAACACTCCCCTCTCTTTTGGAGAGGGGTTGGGGGTGAGGTACATAAAATTTACTGCCGAAACAAGAAGCTCAGGTATTGAATTTGAAAATACAAGAATTAGAAAAGGAGCATCCGATGCTATTAGAAATTTAACTGAAAGAGCTGGAAATATTTTTCCTGCAGAAACTGCTGAAAGGGTAAAAATAATTTCAAGTAACGGTGGTACACCATTAGTAGTAAGTGAAAACGAAAAAGTATTGGGTGTAATAGAATTGCAGGATATTATTAAGCCAGGCATCAGCGAACGTTTTGAACGCCTGAGAAGAATGGGTATTAAAACCGTAATGGTAACAGGCGATAATCCGCTTACCGCAAAATTCATTGCTGAAAAAGCAGGTGTAGATGATTTTATTGCAGAGGCAAAGCCAGAAGATAAAATGAACTACATCAAAAAAGAACAAGCCAGCGGCAGATTGGTTGCCATGATGGGTGATGGCACCAATGATGCACCTGCATTAGCACAGGCAGATGTAGGCGTAGCAATGAACAGTGGTACAGCGGCGGCTAAAGAAGCAGGTAATATGGTTGACCTGGATAACGACCCCACCAAATTAATTGAAGTAGTAGAAATTGGTAAACAATTATTAATGACCCGGGGAACGCTTACCACTTTTAGCATTGCCAATGATGTGGCTAAATATTTCGCTATAGTTCCAGCCTTGTTTATTACCTCCATACCAGCATTGCAGGGTTTAAATATTATGAAATTACACAGCCCCGAAAGTGCCATTCTTTCTGCGGTAATTTTTAATGCCATCATTATTCCAATGTTAATTCCATTGGCATTAAAGGGTGTGGCGTATAAAGCCATCGGGGCATCTGCTTTGTTAAGGAGAAATTTATTTATCTACGGATTGGGTGGCGTTATAATTCCATTCATCGGTATAAAACTTATTGACCTTTTGGTAAGTATCTGGTTTTAAAACTTACCCTAATTAATTAAACATAAAATTTTAAAAATGAAACAATATATCCTTCCAGCCATTCGCCTCACTTTAGTTTGCATGGTGTTTTTTATGGTGATTTATCCTGCTTTTGTTTGGGGTATTGCCAAACTAACGCCTAATAAAGGGCAGGCCGAAACCACTACAGTAAATGGTAAAAAATATTATACCAATATTGCTCAAAACTTTTCTGATGATAAATATTTTTCATCAAGGCCATCAGCGGTTGCTTATAATGCAGCCGGTAGCGGTGGTAGCAATAAAGGCCCCGGCAATCCAGATTACTTAGCCGAGGTACAAGCCAGAATTGACACATTCCTGGTACACAATCCAGGTGTGCAAAAAAGCGAAATCCCTTCCGATTTAGTAACAGCAAGTGGCGCAGGCCTCGACCCAAATATTTCTGTACAAGCTGCTAAAGTGCAGGTAAAACGCATAGCTAAAATAAGAGCCATTGCAGAAGAAAAAGTACAGCAAATTATTATTGATAATACCGAAAAACCATTGCTGGGTATTTTAGGCACCGAAAAAATAAATGTGCTTAAAATAAATATCGCATTAGACCAATTAAAATAAACAAGTAAATAAGAATACCAGATGAAACAAGTATTTAAAATTACTGTATTGCTGCTGTTAATTAATACAGTAACCAACAATAACGTGAGGGCACAAGCACCCGACTCTGCAAAAAAATCATCATTGCCAGTAATCACCGGTTCAATTGATGGCTATTACAGATACAACTTTAACAATCCTAAAACTGCTCCTTACAATAGTTTTACCAGTTTTACCAAATCAAGCAATTCATTTGAGTTAGGTATGGCATCCATAAGAGCCGATCATAGTTTTGGCAAAGTAAGCGCCACACTTGATTTAGGCTTTGGCAACAGAGCAGAAGAATTTGCGTACAATGATGCCAATACCAGGTTTGCATTAAAGCAGGCTTACCTTGCCTATGCACCATCATCAAAAATTAAATTTACATTAGGTACCTGGGCTACGCATGTGGGTTATGAAATGGTGGACCCTTATCTTAACAGAAACTACAGCATGAGCTACCTATTTACCAATGGGCCGTTTACGCATACAGGGCTAAAAGCAGATATTAGTTTGGGTGGAAAAAATGCATTGATGCTTGGTGTTTCTAATCCTACCGATTACCGCTCTGCACCAGCGATGCCTAAATCAATTATCGCACAATTTTCTACTGCTTCAAAGGATGATAAGCTAAAGGCATATTTTAATTTTGTAGGTGGTAAACAAAGCGATACCAAAAAATTAGTGCAAGGCGATATAGTTGCAACTTACGCAGTAAGCAGCAAATTCAGTGTGGGCTTTAATGGCACATTGCAATCAGTACAATTAGCTGATAGTACAGGAAAATTTACTACATCAAACTGGAGCGGCGCAGCTTTATACCTTAACGTAGATCCTGCAAATTGGTTTGGCCTTAGCTTACGTGCAGAATATATTGGTGATGAAGACCAGTACCTTGGTTTTAAAAATGTATTTGCACCAACATTATCTGCCAATTTTAAAATTGATAATCTTACTATAATTCCGGAATTTAGATTTGATAATGCAGGCAATGCTGTTTTTTATAAAAATGCCACTGCGGCAACCAGGTCAACCGGCAGTTTTATCGTAGCAGCAACCTATCATTTTTAGTATAAAACGTAATTTTAAATGCGTTTGAAAAAAGAATAAATGCCTGACGAAAAAGAAAATAATGTGCAACACTTTCTCGACCTGATTAAAAAATCGAGATTGGGTAAGTTTAAAATTTACATTGGTATGAGCGCCGGTGTAGGTAAAACCTACCGCATGTTGCAGGAAGCCCGGTCGTTATTAAAAAATGGTATTGATGTAAAAATTGGTTACATAGAAACGCACAACCGCAAAGAAACACACGAATTATTGGAGGGCTTACCTGTAGTGCCCAGGCGAAAATTATTTTATAAAGGAAAGGAACTGGAAGAACTGGATGTACAGGCGGTGATCAGCCTTAGGCCCGAAGTGGTAATTGTGGATGAACTGGCACATACCAATATAGAAGGTAGTAAAAACGAAAAACGCTGGCAGGATGTAATAGAAATACTGGAAGCTGGAATAAATGTTATCAGTGCGGTAAACATTCAGCATATAGAAAGCCTGAATGATGAAGTGAAAGAAATAACCGGGATTGAAGTAGCAGAACGCATTCCCGATAAAGTGCTGGGTCTTGCTGATGAAGTGGTGAATATTGATCTTACTGCCGACGAGTTGATTGCACGCTTAAAAGAAGGTAAAATTTATACAGCAGAAAAAATTCAAACGGCATTAAATAATTTTTTTAAAAGCGAACATATTTTGCAATTACGTGAGCTGGCATTAAAAGAAGTGGCCAGCCAGGTGGAACGTAAAGTGGAAACAGAAATAACTAAAGTAAATGCAGTAAAGCACGAAAGGTTCCTGGCCTGTATCAGCTCTAACGAACAAACTGCAAAAACGGTAATAAGAAAAACGGCACGCCTGGCCAATTATTATCACAGCAAATGGTATGTATTGTATGTGCAAACCCCTAAGGAAGCTGCGGATAAAATTGCTTTAGATAAACAACGGCACCTGATTAACCATTTTAAATTGGCTACCGAACTGGGTGCCGAGATCATTAAAGTAGAAAACAGGCAGGTGGCAAAAGCTATAATGGAACAATGCGAAGAAAGAAATATAACCACTATTTGTATTGGTAAACCGCATTTAAGTTTATTAAAAGTAATTTTAGCCACCAATGTATTTAATGAGCTTTTAAAAAAATTATCTACCAACAATATAGACCTTGTAATATTAAGCTGATGAAAATTAAAGCAAAATTATTTTTAGGTATTGGTTTGTTGTTTGCCATGATTGTGTTGCTTACAGCAATTGGCAGCATTTACATCAACAAACTTTCTGCCGATACCAATAATATTTTAACCGCCAATTACAATTCCATCGACTACTCCCGGCAAATGCTGATTGCTTTAAACCAAGATGGATTTAATAAAAGCAGCATTACCACATTTGAAACCAATTTAAAAAAACAACAAAACAATATTACCGAAACCGGCGAGCAACAGCTTACCGATCAGCTTGCTGCCAACTTCAATAAATTAAAAAACAATCCGGCCGATACAGCATTACTTGCCACTGTTCATGATGACGTTACCGATATTATGCTGCTGAATATGCAGGCCATCGAACGCAAAAGTTCGGTAGCAAAAAAAACGGCCGATACTGCTACTTTGTGGATTGCATTAGCTGGCACGTTTTGTTTTTTAATTGCTTTTGTATTGCTTGTAAATTTGCCCGGAAATATTGCCAACCCTGTAAAAGAACTTACCGAAAGCATAAAACAAATAGCCGCACAAAATTATTCTAAACGGGTACATTTTGATAAGCACAATGAGTTTGGTGATTTAGCCAATGCTTTTAATACCATGGCGCAAAAATTAGAAGAATATAAAACCAGTAATCTGGAAAAATTAATGATGGAAAAGAAGCGCATTGAAACCCTCATCAATAACATTAACGACCCTGTAATTGGATTAGATGCAAAAAAACACATTTTATTTATGAATGATGTGGCACTTAAAATTTCCGGGTTAAAAGCAGCAGACACAATTGGTAAACCAATACAGGACGTAGCAGTAAATAACGATCTCATTCGTTCGCTGATACAGGATTTATTTAATCCGGCTACTGAAACCGCAAAAGCGAAACAACCCCCTATGAAAATTTATGCAGATAATAAGGAAAGTTATTTTGAAAAACAGGTGATTGCCATTAATATAACCCCAACAGGAGAGCAGGAAGAAAAATTTATTGGTAACGTAATTTTGTTGCAAAACATTACGCCATTTAAAGAACTGGATTTTGCAAAAACAAATTTTATCGCCACCGTTTCTCACGAATTAAAAACGCCTATTGCTTCTATTAAAATGAGTTTACAATTGTTAGAAAATGAACAAATTGGCAATGTAAATGAAGAACAAAAAAATTTACTGCACAGCATTAAGGATGATGCTAACCGCTTATTAAAAATTACCGGCGAGTTATTAAATATGACGCAGGTAGAAAGCGGCAATATTCAGATGACCATGGTAGCCACCGATGTAAAAGAAATTGTACACTATGCTGTAAGTGCCAACAAAGCCGCCGCCGATCAAAAAAATATAAAACTGGAAGTGGTATTGCCTGCAGATTTGCACTACGTAATGGCCGACGAAGAAAAAACAGCCTGGGTATTAACCAATCTTATCTCCAATGCTATCCGTTACTCGTATGATAATGCTGTGGTATATATCAATGTTAAAAAACTGGATAATAAAATAGAATTTTCGGTAACCGATAGCGGGCAGGGCATTGCACCGCAGTACAAAGAAAAAATATTCGACCGGTATTTTAGAGTGCCGGGTACCAAAAAAGAGGGCACCGGCCTTGGCTTATCAATCAGCAAAGAATTTATTGAAGCAGAAGGTGGGAAGATAACTGTTGCCAGCGATTTTGGTGCTGGCAGTACTTTTACAATTAGTTTAAATGCTGCTGTAACTTAGGTTTAATTAAGCCCCCCCCCTTTTTTTCAATATTTTATTGTCTCGGCAGCCTATGGGTTGCTTTTTTATTGCCCAATATGAAATTTAGGTTAAGTGAAAAAAAAGATTGATGGAAACTTTGGCAACTCAAAAAGTTTCCATAGTTTTGCCCCCGATTAAGAAAAAATAAAAATTGAAAGACAGAATTAAACAAAAGGCTCACGACCTGTTCATGCAATACGGAGTAAGATCGGTTACTATGGATGAAATTGCACTACAGATGGGGGCAAGCAAAAAGACCATTTACCAGTATTACGCCGATAAGGATGAGCTGGTGGATGCAGTGATGGTGGATATCATCAACCACAACCAGGATTGTTGCATGAGAGATAAATCAACGGCTAAAGATGCTATTCATGAAGTTTTTTTAGCCATGGATATGATGCAGGAAATGTTTCAGAACATGAATCCCTCTATTTTATTTGAACTGGAAAAATATTACCCCAAATCTTTCGAAAAATTTAAACAGCACAAATATTCTTTTTTATACAAAGTGCTGCAGGAAAATTTTGAAAGAGGCATTGCAGAGGAATTATATCGTACAGACATGGATAGAGATATACTGATTAAGCTAAGGCTGGAATCGATGATGCTGCCCTTTAACCAGGGATTATTTCCAAAAACCAGGTACAGCTTACTAAAAGTAGAAGTAGAATTTACCACTCATTTTATTTTTGGTTTAGCTACTATAAAAGGGCACAAACTAATTACAAAATATCAACAAGACAGAACTACTAAAAAGACGAACACTAATGAAAAAATTTTGGCTTAGTGGCACCGCTTTAATAAGTATGGTGTTACTATCTGCAGGTGTTTTTGCACAGCAGAAAAATGAATTTAATGTAAAACAGGCAGTGGATTACGCCACAAAAAATGCCACACAGGTAAAAAATGCATTACTGGACGTTAAGGTTCAGGAGCAGGTAAACAGGCAGATTACTTCGGCTGCTTATCCGCAAATAAACGGCAGCATCGGTACTACGCACTATCCCAATATACCTGTACAATCTTTACCCAATTTTATAAGCCCCGCCACTTATCAGGTATTGGTTGATGAGGCTGTAAAAAACGGTGCAGGCAATACAATAACTTTCCCCAATGGTGGAAATTTTGGTACCATAGCGGCACAGTTTGGTGTACCGTGGACGGCCAGTGCAGGTGTGGATTTAAGCCAGTTGCTTTTTGACGGGCAGGTATTTGTAGGCTTAAAAGCAAGAAGCGCTGTGTTAGATTTTTATAAAAAAACGGCAGAAGTTACTCAAGAGCAGATTAAAGCCAACGTAATGAAAATTTATTACCAGTTGGTAGTGGGTAAAAGCCAGTTAGCTTCTTTAGATGCCAATATTGAAAGGTTTGAAAAATTGCTGAAAGACACCCGGGAAATTTATAAAAATGGTTTTGCAGAAAAACTGGATGTAGATAAAGTACAGGTGCAGCTGAACAATATTAAAACCGAAAAAGAAAAAATAGTTAACGCATTAACAACAGGCAACAGCGGCTTAAAATTTTTAATGGGCATGCCGCAGCAGGAAGAACTGGTTTTAACCGATACATTAAGCGATGAATCATTAAAAGATAATATCCTTAACGAGGCCTACGATTATAAAAACCGGAAAGAATTTCAATTGCTTACTGTAGCTGAACAACTGGGCAATTATAATATAAGCCGCTATAAACTTAGTAAAATACCTACGGTGGCTGCATTTGGCAGTTATAGCAAAAATGCACAGCGCAGCAGTTTCAATTTTTTTGGTAAAGGCGATTGGTTTACCACATCATTGATAGGATTAAAAATAGCGGTGCCAATTTTTGATGGCAACAGAAAAAATGCATTGATACAGCAAAGCAGGTACGAGTTGCAAAAAACACAAAACAATATGGAGCAGTTAAAACAAAGTATTGATTATGATGTAACGCAAAGCCGTATTAAAATGACCAGTGCCTTATTAACTATGGATAACCAGAAACAAAATACTGTACTGGCAGAAAATGTGTACAATACCAGCAAGAAAAAATATGAGCAGGGCCTGGGCAGCAATCAGGAAATTTACAATGCCCAAACAGAGTTAAAAGTAGCACAAACCAATTATTACAGCAGTTTATACGATGCTATTACTGCAAAAATTGATTGGCTTAAAGCTGCCGGTAAATTATAAGGATAATAAAAATGACAATTATAAAAAATTTAAAAATCGCTTCGGTAAATCCCCCTTTAGGGGATAGGGGCCAAACTAATAATATGAAACAGACAAAAACAATTGGGCTAATAGTTACAGCAGCATTTATTTTAGCTTCCTGCGGTGGCAGCAATAAGGAAGGCCAGGCTGCAATAAATGATAAAAAAGCAGCTATAGAAAAACTAAAGGCCACCCGGACATCTACCGAAGCAGAGATAAAAAAATTACAGGATGAACTGGCTAAAATTGATACTACGGCTGCCAGTACAGCAAAAATAAAATTAGTAAGTGTGGCACCGGTTACCACACAAAACTTTCAGCACTTTATCGATTTGATGGGAAGGGTAGATGCAGATAATATTTCGTACATAACACCCCGTGGAATGGGCGGGCAGGTAAAAGCCATTTATATAAAGGAAGGAGACTTTGTAAAAAAAGGCCAGCTGGTTTTAAAAATTGATGATGTTATTATGCGCCAGCAGGTAGAAGCTGTAAAGCAGCAACTGGAAGGTATAAAAACTCAATTGGGTTTTGCTAAAAATATTTATCAGCGCCAGAAAAATTTGTGGGATCAGGGGATTGGTACCGAAGTACAATTGATCTCTGCAAAAACAAATGTTACCGGGTTAGAGAATCAGTTAACAGCAGCCGGTGAGCAGGTTAAATTAGCGCAGGAGCAATTGAAAACCGCTAATGTATATAGTGATGTGAGTGGTGTGGCAGATGCGGTTCATGTAAAAATTGGTGAAGTGTTTGGCGGCCCGGGGCAAATAAAAATTGTAAATACATCTTCCTTAAAAGTTGTAACCAGTGTACCTGAAAATTATTTAGCCCGTTTGCATAAAGGTTCGCAGGTACAAATAACTATTCCCGATGCCGGTAAAAAAATAAATTCCAGCATTTCATTAATCAGCCAGTCTATCGATCCATCGCAAAGAGGTTTTATTGCCGAAGCTAAAATCCCTTACGACGCCGGTTTTAAACCCAGCCAGTCGGCAGTGGTAAAAATATTGGATTATGCGGCTGCTAATGCGGTGGTAATTCCGGTTAATGTGGTACAGAGTGATGAAACAGGTAAATATGTTTTTGTATTAACTAAAAGCAGTACTGGCAAAACTACAGCACACAGGGTAATTGTAACCATTGGCGAAGTGTATGGCGAAAGTGTGGAAATTAAAGCAGGCCTTAAAGTTGGCGATCAATTGGTAACAGAAGGATTTCAGAATTTGTACGAAGGGCAAAGCATAGCCACAACATTGTAGAGCCCCTCCGCCCCCTGAAGGGAAACCAGCGGAGAACTTAGCGAAGAAAGAAAAATAATTTTATTGAGAGCATCTTACGCTAAGATAAAAGTTCAATAAAGCAATACAGTTGAAGAGTGCGACGCCAATGAGGCTGAAAAGAGTTAATTAGTTTGGATAAAAAAGAAAATTGCACAAGCAATAAAGTATAATCTCCCCGTCACCCCTTTAGGGTATGGGGGCAAAAAATTTCTTATGAATTTTATAGAAGGAATAAAAGAAAAATTTAAAGAGTTTGGACTTACCAGTTGGGCAGTTGATAACCGTACCGCAGTATATATTATTGCAGTCATCATATCTTTTTATGGGTTATACAAGTTTAATA
>JAYVJU010000179.1:0-5035 GCA_043769035.1 Ferruginibacter sp. | reverse complement strand
ACATAGGTGTTGTTAGTTTATCGATACGCAACAATTTATATTTCTAAAATCAGGTTTATCCAAAAGTAGCATGGATTTTCCAAATACTGTCATTCAAATAAATAAGCTTTAACAGGTATCTTTGCAATTGTTATAAAAACGAAATGAAAAAATTTGATGTTCCCATAATTTATCGCAGCCCTTTAATATCTGCCATAAAAAACAAACGCAAGCAGCAGGATAAAATGAAAAAAGATTTTACTCCCACCCTGCTCGATTTTGGCCCTTTACAGATTTATCTTGCCCGTCATTTTGGCTTTTGTTATGGCGTAGAAAATGCTATTGATATTGCCTTTAGAACAATTGAGGAAAATCCGGGCAAGCGTATTTTTTTACTGAGCGAAATGATTCATAACCCACACGTAAATGCAGATTTGCTGGCAAGAGGCGTACAGTTTTTACAAGACACCAATGGCAAACAAATTGTACCGTATGAAAACCTTACAAAAGATGATGTGGTGATCATCCCCGCCTTTGGTACCACGCTGGCTATTGAGGAAAAATTAAACGCTATTGGCATCCCTGTTGAAAAGTATAATACCACCTGCCCTTTTGTAGAAAAAGTATGGAACCGCAGTGAACAGATTGCAAAAAAGAATTACACTGTGGTAGTACATGGCAAACCAACGCATGAAGAAACGAGGGCTACCTTTTCACATGCTGCCCACCATACCCCAACTGTGGTGGTATTTAATATGGCAGAAGCCATTGCTTTGAGTAAATATATTTCCGGAGAAAAAAATGCCAGCGATTTTTATACCGCATTTGCAGGAAGATTTTCTGATGGCTTTGATGCCACAAAAGATCTGCAGCGCATTGGCGTGGTTAATCAAACCACCATGCTGGCAAGCGATACACAGGCTATTGCCGATTATTTAAAGCAGGCGATGATTAAAAAATATGATTTGTCGGAATCAAACATTGAAGAACGCTTTGCCGAAACAAGAGATACTTTATGTTATGCCACCAACGATAACCAGAGTGCAGTATATGGCTTATTGGAAACTGCCGCAGATTTAGCCATTGTTGTTGGCGGCTACAACAGCAGCAATACCTCTCACCTTGTTGAATTGTGCGAAGAAAAAATACCCACCTATTATATTACCGACGAAGAAAAAATAATTTCATCAACTGTTATCAGTCATTTTAATTTTCATACTAAAGAAGAATTAACCACAGCTGATTTTCTGCCCAAAAAAGAACCGGTAAAAATTTTAATTACCAGTGGTGCAAGTTGCCCCGATGCATTGGTGGAAGGAGTAATTGAAAAACTGGCTTCATTTTATAATGTAACAACATCTGTTGAAGCATTAACAAAATCATTCTGACTGTTTCGGGTAAACAAAAAAACCTGTAAGCGTTGATACTATCAAACTGCTTACAGGTTTTATCAATGTCTAAATTCTTTTATTGTTTAATGAGCTTTTGAATAAACTGGATATTGCCTGCTTTATCTTTTACCTGTAACATATAAACACCCTGTGCCATTGCGGCTAAATCAGTAATGTTTACCTGGTTATTTCCTTTTACAATATTGTAAGCAACTGCAGTTATAGTTTTTCCTGCAGCGTCGATAATACGTACTTCTGCAATTGTGTTCACACTGCTGTACATTGCTATGGTTACATTATCTGTAATGGGGTTAGGCCATGCCTTAATACCTTTTACGTTAGATAACCTTACAGTTACTGTATTTGAATAAGCTGTTTTCCCATCAATATCCACCACTCTTATCCTGTAATAGATTACCGGGTTTGCCACTAATGCACTGATGTCGTTTTGTAAACTGTAATTTTTAATACCAGTATAATTTCCTGCGGCAGCCATATCGCCAACAGCAACAAAATTTATATTATCAATACTACGCTCTACGAAGAAGCGGTTTGTATTAATCTCGTTTTCTGTTTTCCAGTTAATTGTTGCAATAGCATTATACAATGTTGCGGTAACAACAAGCTGTTGCAATGGTAAAACTGCAGGAGAACCTGTAGGAATGGTATAGGTGGCCACATTACTTAAATTACCATTATTATCGTAAGCCGCATAGTTAAAAATAACATTACCATTATACCCGAAAGCCGGATCGAAACGCATTGCTGCTGCCTGTGCAGGTGTTAATGAAATGCCACCCGGGTTAGCAGCCAAAACAGCTGCAGTTAAATCTGCAAAACCACCGGTACAGGTAGCTCCTGTTGGTGTTGGCGGGCAGGTAATACTCAATACGCCCTGTGAAGTTGGAGGTATGCTGTTGATCACATAATTACTAATAGTACCATCAGCATCGGTACTGGCTAATGTTGGAATAGCTGTAGGGCCGTTACTGTTTAACATTTTAGGTGTTACAATATTATTTGAAACCGGTGGTAAGCCGCTAACAGGAATCGTATAAGTTGTTGCATTACTTATAAGGCCGCTGTTATCAGTTGCATGATAATTAAATACTACGTTACCTGCATAGCCAGCAGCAGGATCAAAACGCATACCTGCCATTTGTGTTGGTGTAAGCGGTATCCCGTCAGCAGCATAATTAGCAAGTATGGCTGCAGTTAAATCCTGAAAACCTCCGCTGCATGTTGCACCTGTTAGTGTTGGTGGACATGGAACACTGAGTACACCCTGAGAAACGGATGGTAATGTTTCAATACTATATCCTGCTATAGTGCCATCTGCATCTGTTGCAATAAGGCCCGGAATTGCTGTTGCTCCGTTTGTTTGAGGCATGGAAGGTGCTATCACTGCATTGGCAACAGGTGGTAAACTTGTAACCGGAATTGTATAAACAGCTCCGGCACTTGTAGCACCGCTGTTATCGGTAGTCAGATAAGCAAATTCTACTTTACCGCTGAAGTTTGCAGCAGGATCAAAACGCATACCTGCTGCCTGTGCTGGGGTTAAAACTATACCGGCAGGGTTAGCCGCCAATACCGCTGGTGTTAAATCTGCAAAACCACCGGTACAGGTTGCACCTGCTGGTGTTGCAGGACAAGGTATGCTTAAAACACCCTGTGCCGCCGACGGAACTGAATTTAATGTAAAGCTTGCAATGGTACCGTCAGCATCTGAACCAAATAAAGTGGGTATTGCTGTTGGCCCATTTGTGTTGGGCATTGCAGGTGTTAAGATGTTTTTTGCAACTGGTGGCACATTACCCGTTCCCGAAACCGGAATTGTATAAGCAGATATATTGCTTATAAGGCCGCTGTTATCTACTGCCCCGTACTTAAATGCTGCCAAGCCTGTAAAGCCGGCAGTTGGGTCAAAACGTAATGCTGCTGCCTGTGCAGTTGTTAATGAAATACCCCCTGGATTAGCAGCAAGAACAGCGGCGCTTAGATTTGCAAAACCACCAGTACAGGTAGCGCCTGCTGGTGTTGCAGGACAAGGTATGCTTAAAACACCCTGGCTTGCATCAGGAACACTGAATATTGTGTAACTGGCAATCGTTCCATCAGCATCGGTAGCACTTAATGCACTTACTGCTGTAGCACCATTTGTATTGGGCAGTATTGCATTTATCACATCAACACTAACAGGAGGTTGTGCCGATACACTTATAGTATAAATTGCTGCAGCACTGATGTTACCATTATTATCTGTAGTGGTATAATTAAAAGGAGCGGTACCACTAAAACCTGTTGCCGGGTCAAATCTTATTGCAGCAGCCTGAGCCGGTGTTAAAACTATACCACCCGGATTAGCTGCTAATACAGCCGGAGTTAAATCTGCAAAACCACCTGCGCAGCTTGCACCTGCTGGTGTAGCAGGACAAGGAATGCTTAATACTCCTTGTAACGCTGTTGGTACAGTTGTAATGGTGTAATTGCTGATGGTACCATCAGCATCGCTTCCTGATAAAACAGGTATTACTGTTGCACCTGCATTAAAAGGAACAAATGTATTAATATTTATAGCTACCGGTGGCGTGTTTATAACCGGTATATTATAAGTTGCTGTATTACTTAATAAGGCTGAATTATCAGTTGCTGTATAATTAAAAGAAGCTGTACCGGTAAAGCCTGGGGCAGGATCAAAAACCAATCTTGCTACTTCTGCGGGGGTTAATACAGTATTAGCAAGCATATCTGCAAAACCGGCAACACAAGTTAATCCCGCCGGAGTTGAAGGGC
This sequence comes from Ferruginibacter sp., assembly GCA_043769035.1. Classification (GTDB taxonomy): domain Bacteria; phylum Bacteroidota; class Bacteroidia; order Chitinophagales; family Chitinophagaceae; genus Ferruginibacter. Next base: position 869 of record JAYVJU010000179.1, on the reverse strand, counting down.
AAGTGATTCTTAATACCCCATGCGCCGGCGAAGGAATTGTTGTTACCCTGTAACTGACTACCGTACCATCTAAATCATTTGCCTGTAATGGTGGTATTGGAGTATTGCCCAAACTGCTGTTTATAGATTGTGCTGTAATATTATCTGCCAGCGGCGGCCTTGCAATAGTTGCAGTAGCTGTAACTGGTATAGTATAATTGGCTGTATTGCTGAGGTAGCCACTATTATCAGTTGCGTTATAATTAAAAGTAGCATTGCCTGTAAAACCGGCTGCAGGATCAAAACGCATGCCTGCCATTTGTGTAGCGGTTAAAGGCATGCCTGCAGGGTAACCTGCAAGTATTGCTGCAGTTAAATTTTGAAACCCTCCTGTACATGTGGCACCGGTAAGCGTTGGAGGACATGGAATACTTAACACACCTTCTGCTACCAATGGTAAACTGGTAATTTGATAACTGCTGATAGTACCATCAACATCTGCACTGCTTAATCCCTGTATGGCAGTTGGCCCGTTTGTATTAGGCATACTGTTTTCCATTAAATTATTTGATACAGGAGGTAATGCTATTACCGGCAATCTATAGGTAGCAGTATTACTTACGTTACCATGATTATCTGTTGCATCAAAATTAAATGCAGCAGTACCGGTAAAACCTGCTGCCGGATCAAAACGCATTGCTGCTGCCTGGACTGGTGTTAAAACTATTCCACCTGGATTGGCAGACAATACAGCAGCTGTTAAATCTGCAAAGCCGCCAGAACAGGTGGCGCCGGCAGGTGTTGCAGGGCAGGGGATACTTAAAACCCCTTCTGTAGCAGGGGGTACAGTAGTAATTCTATAGCTGGCAATTGTACCATCAAGATCAGAT
>JAYVJU010000178.1:0-18918 GCA_043769035.1 Ferruginibacter sp. | reverse complement strand
CCCATTATATTTAGCGGACTAAAAAAGATAAATGGTAAAAATTATGTAGAGCAAACAATTATTACTGCCATTAAAAATGATATTGCCATTTATGCCATTCATACAAATCTGGATAATGTATTACAAGGCGTAAATGGAAAAATTGCCGATGCGATAGGGTTAATAAACCGGCAGGTTTTACAGCCTAAAAACAACCTGCTAAAAAAATTATTCACTTTTGTACCGCTTGAGCATGCCGAAAAAGTACGCAATGCTATTTTTGCCGCAGGCGGCGGGCAAATAAGCAATTACAGCGAATGCAGTTTTAACACAGAAGGAACAGGCACATACAAAGCCGGAAAAGGTACCAACCCTTTTATAGGAAAAATTGGGGAGAGACATTCAGAGCCGGAAATTAAAATGGAAATAATCTTTCCTGCCTGGCTGGAAAAAGGGATTTATAGTGCTATGATTGCAGCACACCCTTACGAAGAAGTGGCGTATGATATTGTACAACTGGAAAACGCAAACCTGCAGGTGGGCAGCGGTTTGGTTGGAGAATTGCCCGAGCCGGTTAGCGAGGCTGTTTTTTTGAGCGATATAAAAAGAATTTTTAACCTTTCGGTGATAAAACACACTGCTTTAACCGGGCGGGAGGTTAAAAAAGTTGCCCTTTGCGGGGGTGCAGGCAGTTTTTTAATTGGTGCTGCAAGTGCCGCCGGGGCTGACTTTTATATAAGTTCCGACATAAAATACCACGAGTTTTTTGATGCCAATGGCAGGTTGGTGGTGGCAGATATTGGCCATTATGAAAGCGAACAGTTTACCATTGGGCTTTTGAGTGAGTTTTTGCAGCAAAAATTCCCTACCTTTGCCGTCCTAAAAACGGGAGTTGTAACCAACCCGGTAAACTACTACACCTGAGCCGCTGAATAGTATTGATGCGGTACAAGTGAGTGACACAACCGGGGTTGAAAAGATTTACAGCAGCCCGTTTCATAAAAAAATCAAACAACAATAAACATGGCAAAAGTTGCAGATTTCTCCGTTGAAGAAAAATTAAAATCCTTAGTTAGATTGCAAAAAGTTGATTGCAAACTGGATGAAATTCAGATTTTGAAAGGTGAATTACCTATGGAGGTTAAAGACCTTGAAGATGAAATTGAGGGGTTGCATGCAAGGCAAACCCGTGTTGAAGAAGAAATAAACGGTATCCAGGAGTTTATTGAACAAAAAAAACAAGGCATTAAAGATGCTGATGCACTGGTTAAAAAATATGAAAAGCAAAGCGAAAACGTAAAGAACAACCGTGAGTTTGAAGCAATCAATAAAGAGATTGAAATGCAAACACTTGAAGTAAAACTTTGCGAAAAGCACATTAAAGATGCTACAGAAGAAATTTCGGATAAAGCAAGGCAACTGGAAAGCGCTAAAAAAGCAGTAAGTACAAAAGAAAATAACCTTGCCGGAAAAAAAGGTGAGCTGGAAAAAATTATTAACGAAACAGAGAAAGAGGAAAAACATTACAATGCTGAAGCTGCTGATGCAAGAACTCATGTGGACGAACGTTTATTGTTAAGCTACGACCGCATCCGTAAAAATTACCGCAATGGCTTAGCTGTAGTACCGGTTGAAAGAGATAGCTGCGGAGGTTGTTTTCATGCCATTCCTCCACAAAAGCAAAGTGAAATAAAACTGCGTAAAAAAGTTATGGTTTGTGAAAACTGTGGCCGTGTGTTGGTAGATACTGATTTGAACGATTCTGTAGAAGTAAAATAAGTTTTATCAATAAAAATTTATAAGATGGCACCTCAATTATTGAGGTGCTTTTTCTTTTATATTAATTCGTGGCAACCTGTACAATCTATCGCAAAAAAAAACTAATTTGCTCTCACATTATGCTTTCCAGATTACACATACAGAATTACGCCATCATCGACGATCTGACGATTGATTTCAACAGCAACCTGAATATTATTACCGGGGAAACAGGTGCCGGAAAAAGTATTTTAATGGGTGCACTAAGCCTTATACTGGGCGAAAGGGCAGATAGTGCTGTACTGCAGCAGAAAGAAAAAAAATGTGTGGTGGAGGGATTCTTTAAGTCGGAAAAGAAAAAAAATATTTTACAGTTTTTAGTAGATAATGACCTGGATGCCGATGAAGAATTGGTGGTAAGAAGAGAGATAGCCGCAAATGGAAAATCGAGAGCTTTTATAAACGACACACCTGTTAACTTAAACCAGCTAAAGGCATTAAGTGCTGCACTGGTTGATCTGCATCAACAGTTTGATACACTTGAATTAGGCGATGCCGGTTTTCAAAGAGAAGTATTAGATGCCTTGGCAGATAACGGAATTTTTTTGCAGCAGTATATTGCGTTATTTAACCAGTATATCTCTACAAAAAAACAACTGGAAGAATTACAGTTGCAGCAAACAACAGCTAATGCCAGTTTTGACTACAATAAATTTTTGTTTGACGAGCTGGAAGAACTGGGATTAAAAGAAAATGAATTAGAAGAACTGGAGGCGGAATTAAAATTGCTGAATAATGCAGAAAGTATAAAACAACAATTGGGCAGTATTTTTTTTGAATTGAAAGAAAATGAACAGCCCATAGTGCAGCAGGTGAAAGCATTGCTTAACCGCCTGCATAGTTTGCAACAATATCATACGGATATAGAGGGATTACATAAGCGTTTACAAAGTACACAAATAGAATTACAGGATATTGCCGACGAACTGGAAAATATTAATGATACAGTGCAATACAGTGCCGAACGCATCCAGATAGTTAGTGACAGAATTTCCGCAGGATATAAATTGATGAAGAAACATAGCGTTAATTCCACCGGCGAATTACTGGCTATAAAAGAAAGCTTACAGCAAAAATTAAATGATGTATTAAACATCAGCGAAGCAATAGCACAAAAAGAAAAACTTACGAAGCAATTACTGCAACAATGTGAACAGGCCGCAACCACCATTTCATCCAACAGAAATAAAAATATTAAACCATTTGAAGAAAAAGTAAATGGCTTATTAAAACAGGTTGGTATGCCAAATGCTTTGGTAAAAGTTACAATGAATCCTGTTGTATTAAACCAATATGGCTGCGATGCTATTGAATTTTTATTTGATGCCAACAAAAGCAACCGCTTTGAACCGCTGTATAAAGTAGCCAGTGGCGGCGAGTTGAGCCGCTTGATGCTGTGTATAAAATCGCTGGTGGCAAAAAAACTACAGTTGCCGACTTTAATTTTTGATGAAATAGATACCGGCATCAGTGGCGAAGCTGCCAAGCAGGTAGGTAATATCATGAAAGAGTTATCAAAAGGGCACCAGTTAATTTCTATTACACACCAACCTCAAATTGCTGCCAGGGCAGATGCTCATTATTTTGTGTACAAAGCCATTAGCGGCGATAAAATTATTACTTCGGTTAAATTGTTAAGTAATGACGAACGTATAACTGCCATAGCACAAATGCTGAGCGGCGAAAAGCCTACTGCTGCTGCATTACAAAATGCAAGGGAAATGGTGGGTAACTGATATAGCTATGGTTCAAAAACTTTTACTACTGGTTATAATTATAGCAGCAATATTTGCACGGTACGGCATTTATCAATTCTTAACAAAGAAAATTAATCCACGCCGCTCTTTCGCACACTTTATAACTTATATGTTGCTGAACCTTGCCGGTATATTTGTGGTGGCATTTATCTTTGGCTTTATTATATTTCATTTCAAAGAATTTTTCTTTAGCAAATAGAATCTTATTTTTACTCTTCAAAACATTTAAACATGGCATACAACTTACTAAAAGGAAAACGTGGAATTATAACCGGTGCACTGGACGAAAATTCTATTGCATGGAAAGTGGCAGAAAAAGCTCACGAAGAGGGTGCAACATTTGTTTTAACCAATGCTCCTATTGCCATGCGGATGGGGGAAATAAATAAACTGGCAGAGAAAACAGGCAGTCAGATCATTCCTGCTGATGCTACCAGTGTGGAAGAGTTGACCAATTTATTTACCCAAAGCCAGGAAGTACTGGGCGGCAAAATAGATTTTGTTTTACATTCTATTGGTATGAGTGTAAACATCCGCAAAAAAATTCCTTATACAGAAAGTAACTACGATTATTTTGCCAAAGGCATTGATGTAAGTGCGATGAGTTTTCATAAGATGCTTGCAGTAGCAAAAAAATTAGATGCCATCAGCGAATGGGGCAGTGTGGTTGCATTAACTTATATGGCGGCACAACGTACTTACCCGTTTTATACCGATATGGCAGACATTAAAGCTATGCTGGAAAGTATTGCCCGTAGCTTTGGCTATCATTATGGGGTAGATAAAAAGGTACGTATCAATACCGTATCCCAATCACCAACCAAAACTACTGCAGGTACAGGCATTAAAGGCTTTGGAGATTTTTTCGATTATGCCAATGCCATTGCTCCCTTAGGTAATGCAAGTGCAGAGGATTGTGCTAACTATTGCATCACTTTATTCAGCGATTTAACCAGGATGGTTACCATGCAGAATTTATTTCATGATGGTGGCTACTCTACAACTGGTGTAAGTAATTATGTAATGGAGAAATTAGGGGTAAAGGAAAGTTAGTAAGAAAGTACAAAGTATATAAAGTAAGAGCCTCTTGAAAATCAAGAGGCTCTTTAATATAGTAGAGACCAGTTCCCCCTTTAGGGGGTTAGGGGGCTTTTAGTATTCCTCTTCATTAAAGAAAAAATCTTCATGGCTGGGATAATCCGGCCAGATATCTTCAAGGCTTTCATAAATTTCACCTTCATCTTCCAGTTCCTGTAAATTTTCCACTACTTCAAGTGGTGCTCCGCTACGGATAGAGTAATCAATTAACTCGTCTTTTGTTGCCGGCCAGGGTGCGTCTTCTAAGTGAGAGGCTAATTCTAGTGTCCAAAACATATCTTATCTCTTTAATTTTTTCGTAAATGGTTCCGGGTTATTCCCCCTTAATTTTCCGCAAATGTAGAAGTTCTGTGGAAATAACCAAAAGTGTTTTATTAACGACCCGTTTTTAAGAAAGTTGTGTAAACGGGGTTAAAAGTTGCAAGGCCGGTTTTTTGCCCCTAACCCCTAAAGGGGAATTGCAATTTTTACCCCGTAAAATGCTTTTAATTTTCGATAAGTCCGTAATTGGTTTAGTAATTATTACTTACTTTTAAAGCATGTTATCAGCAACAAATATTCAAAAAAAGTACGGGCAATTACAGGTATTAAAAGGGGTGGATATCAGTATTAACAAAGGAGAAATAGTGAGTATTGTAGGCAGTTCCGGGGCTGGTAAAAGCACACTACTGCACATTTTAGGCACTTTAGATAATGCAGATGCCGGGCAGATTATTTTGAATAATGAGCGGGTGGATAAGTTGACGGGTAAAAAATTAGCAGCCTTCCGCAACCATCAAATTGGTTTTGTATTTCAATTTCACCACCTGCTGCCGGAGTTTACTGCTTTGGAAAATGTGTGTATTCCCGGGTGGATTGCCGGGGGTAAAAAAGCGGCCGTACAGGCCAGGGCAGAAGAATTATTAAAAACCCTGGGCCTGGCTAACCGACTTGAAAATAAACCACAGCAACTTTCTGGTGGAGAGCAGCAACGGGTGGCCGTAGCAAGGGCATTAATTAATAATCCATCAATAATAATGGCCGATGAGCCTACAGGAAACCTCGACAGCGCTAACGCAAAAGAACTGCATCAGCTTTTTATAGATCTGCGTAACCAGTTTAATCAAACTTTTTTAATTGTAACACATAACGAGGAGCTGGCAAAAATGAGCGACAGGATTGTCAACATGAAGGATGGAAAAATAGTATAGCTTTCAATTAATTGCTTTATATGAGCGATACAATAAAAAACTTATTGCTTAAGTATCAAGAGATAAAATCTTTGCCTATTGGCTCAGCAGTTAATATTAATCAAATAAAGAATTTACTTGAAAAGGTTAATCCATTATTGATTAAGATAAAAGCAGAAAATAGAATTTCTACCCCGCATTATAATTTTTTCCGAATCTTGAAAATTGGGTATTTGGAAGCAAAAGTGCATACGCCTTTCCTTGTTAATTTGTTATCTCCTGATGGTACTCATGACCAAGGAAGATTGTTTTTAGACGCTTTTTTAAAATTAATTTCTGAAAATAATGAGAGGTTTATAAATTATTTACCTGCTAATATTCAAATAAAAGCGGAACACAAAACATCAAAAGGAATTATCGATATAATTATTTCACATAGACATCCTAAGGCAGATAAATCGTTTTTAATTATCATTGAAAATAAAATATTTGCTGGCGACCAAGAAAATCAAATAGAAAGATATTATTACCACGCCTTGGATGAATTAAAGCTTTCTGAAGACCAAATAACCATAGTTTATTTAACACCGAGACAGTTTTCTCCTTCAGAATATAGTATAAACTTACAGCTGATGGATAAATTAAAGAGCCAAGGACAATTAAAGCTTTTGGGATATAATTCAGATATCTTAACAATGCTATCAAAATGTAATCAACAAGTAGTATCTGAAAAGTTAAGGCAAACAATTAACCAATATTTGGAAATATTAAATGATTTTAATGATGAAAACTAATTCAGAATTATTTGATTTACTAACAAATCCAGAAATGTTTGATTCGACAGTAGAGCTGTTGGATGCTTTTAAAGTTTTTAAAGAGGATATCTTTGAAAATTTTTGGAAAAAACTCTTTGAAACGCTGAGAGATTCTGAAAGCTTATCTGATTGGAAAATAAAATCTAATATAGATGATCTAACTATTGATTTTTCAAAAATGGAAGATAAAGACTCGGTAATTTATTTTCAAATTTATTATAAAGTAACACCTAAAAATTATGAATTTGTATACGGAGTTGCCATAGAAGATGAGTTTAATAGAATTTCAAATGTAAAAGAAATATATGAGGATGCTAAGAAATTTAAAATTAATGGATGGAAGAACGCAAATAGCCCTTACATGCCAATATATTACAATTTAGAATCGATTGACTTTCATACTAACTCTACCATTAAGAAAATTCTTCCAAATTATGTTGATGATACAGTCAAAGAAATAGCAGATACAATATTGGAGGACTTTAATAGCGAAGTCCAGAGTTTTATCATTACAAACTTGAAGAAAAATAAAATAATATAGTCGCTATACCCTCGGTTTCCACGGAATTTCTCCAACACCCAGCAAATGGCCAATATATCTTGCCAATACAAAAAGATAATCGCTTAAACGGTTTAGGTATTTTATAACTAAGGGGTCAACAAATAATTTCTGTACCTGCATATTTACACAAATTCTTTCGGCACGGCGGCAAATGCAACGGGCTATATGTGCAGTGGAAACAGCAATATGCCCACCCGGCAAAATAAAAGATTTCATCTCCGGTAATTCTTCATTCATACCATCAATCTCTTTTTCAAGCAGTACAACATCTGCTTCTTTTAAATCGGGGATTTTCATCTTAGGTTCTTTATCGGGGTCGCAGGCAAGCGATGAGCCGATGGTAAACAACCTGTCTTGTATTTCTTTTAAAATAATTTTAGGGTGTTCCTGTGTAAGGTGATCGCTTACTAAACCGATGTAAGAATTCAGTTCATCTACTGTACCATAACTTTCAATACGTAAATGGCTTTTAGGAACTTTGGTTCCGCCAATTAAACTTGTTTTACCAAGGTCGCCTGTTTTAGTATAAATTTTAAATGCCATAATGCTGCAAGGGATTGTTTTGCAAAGCAACAAAAATAATCGGGATTAGTTTACAGAAATAAATGAAGCAATCAGGCAGGTTGTGCAATAGTTGCAGGATTGGCATTTTGTTTATCGGTTTCAATTACGCCGTCTCTTAAGCGTATCACCCTGTGGGCAAACATCGAAATATCCTCCTCGTGTGTTACTAAAATTACGGTGTTGCCATCAGCATGTATCTTGCCCAGTATATCCATTATTTCGTAACTGGTTTTACTATCTAAATTACCGGTAGGTTCATCTGCTAAAATTATAGCAGGGTTATTGATTAAAGCACGGGCTATGGCAACCCGTTGGCACTGTCCGCCACTTAATTCATTTGGTTTATGATGACTCCGGTCGTCTAATTTTACTTTTACCATCACTTCCATTGCCCTTTCAATTCTTTCTTTTTTATTCACACCGCTGTAAACTAATGGCAATGCTACATTTTCTAATGCAGTTAAACGGGCTAATAAATTAAATTGCTGAAATACAAAACCAATTTCCTGGTTACGAACTTCGGCCAGGTCATTATCAGGCATCCGGCTAACATCTTTTCCATTTAAAATATACCTGCCGCCGGAAGGAGAATCGAGGCAGCCTAAAATATTCATTAAAGTAGATTTGCCGCTTCCGCTGGGTCCCATTAACGCCACGTATTCATTTTTAAAAACATCGAGGCTGATACCTTTCAATACCTGTAATTCCTGTTTGCCTAAGTAATAGCTTTTGCGGATATTTTCGAGATGAATGATGCTTTGCATAATGGTTAACTGGTTGATTGGTTAATTAGTTAACTGGTTAATAGGTCTTGTTTTTACTAATGAACCAATTAACCGCTAAACCAATAAACTATTTTTTTATAACTTTTGGTACTTTAAAAAACTGTTCGTCATGTACAGGGGCATTTTTTAAACCTTCAGCCCTGTTAACGCTTCCTTTCACCTCATCATCCCGTAAAATATTTACTTCCTCACTCATGTGCAATAATGGTGCTATACCGGTGGTATCCAGTTCATTCAACTTTTCTACAAACTGAATCATTCGTTGAAGGTCGGTCTTAATACCTTCTTTTTCTGCAGCATCAAATTGCAGCCTTGCCAGGTTGGCCAATTTATCTACCAATGCATCATTTACTTCCATAGTACAAAAATACAGGTTTAGGACCATAGCTTTTTTGTTTTACATAAGCGGCAGCTCATTTTTCTATTGCTGATTGACTATTGACTATCGAGTTTTCCTATCTTCGCCAACTGATGGAAAAGAAGAAAGAAATAGTAATGAGTGGCATTCGGCCAACAGGTTTTTTGCATTTGGGTAATTATTTTGGCGCTATCCGTAATTATGTAAAAATGCAGGAACAGTTTGAGTGTTATTTTATGGTTGCCGACCTGCATTCGTTAACCACACATCCCGACACAAAAGAACTCAAAAGTAATGTAGAGAGAGTTTTGGCAGAAAATATTGCCTGTGGTTTAGATCCTGATAAGGTGGCATTGTATTGCCAAAGCCATGTGCATGAAACTGCCGAACTGTACCTGTATTTAAATATGCTTGCCTATAAAGGCGAATTAGAAAAAACGGTTACGTTCAAAGATAAAGTGCGGCAGAACCCGGAGAATGTAAATGCCGGTCTGTTAACTTACCCGGTGTTGCAAACTGCCGATATCATTATACACAGGGCTAAATATGTACCGGTTGGTAAAGATCAGGAGCAACATCTTGAAATGGCAAGAAATTTTGTAAACAGGTTTAATCACCGGTATGGCGGGGTTTTTCCTGAGCCTGTTGCTTATAATGACAATGCCGAGCTTGTAAAAGTGCCCAGCCTTGATGGAAGCGGTAAGATGAGTAAAAGTGAAAATCAAATGGCTACTTTGTACCTGGCTGATGACGATGATGCTATACGTAAGAAAGTAATGAAAGCCAAAACTGATGGTGGTCCCACGGAAATGAATTCGGCCAAGCCGGATTATATTGAAAATATTTTTGGGTTGATGAAATTGGTTTGTGCAGCTGATGTAGTTAATAAATTTGAAACTGATTATAATGGCTGCAACATTCGTTATGGCGATTTAAAAAAGCAACTGGCAGAAGATATGGTGAATTTTATAAGCCCGATAAGGGAAAAAATAAACAATATTCTGCCCGATAAAAAATACCTGAAAGAAGTAATGGAATTGGGGGCCGAAAAGGCGAATAAAAGCGCCAACACCACTATGAAACTGGTAAGAGAAGCAATAGGCTTAAAGTATTATTAACCCCCATCCCCTGAAGGGGAGTTTTACCATTATATATTGTTTGTGATATTGTTAAGATTGCATATTTTCACCACAGAGAAAAGAATATTCATAAAATTTAAATTCCTCTTTAGGGGATAGGGGTATGGCAAAGACAAAAAAACCAAAGCATATTGCTGTGGCCGGAAATATTGGCGCCGGTAAAACTACATTAACAGAAATGCTGAGCAAGCATTACAAATGGATTCCCCAGTTTGAAGATGTGGACCATAATCCGTACCTGAATGATTTTTACGAGGACATGCCAAGGTGGAGTTTTAACCTGCAGATATATTTTTTAAACAGCCGCCTTAACCAGTTGCTGGAAATACACAGAGGCACCGAAACGGTGATACAGGATAGAACGATTTATGAAGATGCCAATATTTTTGCGCCAAACCTGCACGATATGGGCCTTATGGGAAAACGTGATTTTGATAATTACTACAAATTTTTTGAAACCCTTAAAAGTATGGTGCAACCGCCAGATCTGCTGATATATTTAAGGGCATCGGTACCAACCCTTGTAGCACAAATACAAAAAAGGGGCAGGGAGTACGAAGAAAATATACGCCTCGATTATTTGAAAAAACTGAATGACTATTACAATTCTTTTATTGATAATTATAAAGAAGGGCCGCTGTTAATTATTGATGCTGATAAAAATAAATTTGCCGAGAATGAAGAACATCTGGGGCAGATTATTACAAGTATAGATAGTAAATTGTTTGGATTGTTTTAAGAGGGTATCTTTATAACAGGTTCAAGCCACAAGCTTCAAGGGAGTAACTTTCCAGTTACATAATATTATTATACAGTTACAATATTTAAAAAGTAGTTTGTGTTATATTGCTTATCCCTTGCAACTATATCCCTCGCAGCTTGCATTCAGCCTAATCAATTAGCGAATTTTTCATTGCATAAAAAACCAGGCCAACTGAGTTTTTAACACCAAAACGTTCCATTAACCTGTCTTTAATAGCTTCTACGGTTCTGGAGCTGATCTCCATTTTAGCAGCAATTTCCGATGCCGTAAATTCCATACAAACCAGCGTAAGTACTTCTTTTTCCCTTTCGCTTAAAACAATCTCTGTAGTTAGCGTGGGGCTGAATTTTTGTTTGGAGTAGTTTTTCTTAATGAGTACTTTGTTTACAAACGGGTTAAGATAAAACCCTGTACGCATTACATCCATTATTGCTTTTCGTATTTCGCTGGGCTCAGTACTTTTTAAAAGATACCCGGCGGCGCCACAATCCATCAGGTGGCCTACAAAGCGTTCGTCTTCGTACATGGTAAGTATTATAACACGTACATTAGGAAAGTTTTTAGTAATGTACTTGGTAGAGTCGATGCCATCTTTGATGGGCATTTTTAAATCGCATAAAACTACATCAGGTTTCGATTCCGGAATTTTGTTAATCAGGTCTTCTCCATTTTCGGCTTCCATCACAAATTTAATATTGGTGTAGGCCCGCATGGAAAGAATTACTCCTTTCCGGAAAATTTTATGATCATCTGCAATGGCAACATTTATTTCGTCTCTTATTTCGTCCATAGTTTTTGGAATATAGTAAAATTACGTAAACTAATTTGATATTTAAAGCCTGTGTACGGTTTGGAATATATTGGCTGGATTTTATTGAAAGTAAGGATAAAGATTTTTATTTTATAAAACCGGTAAACGCACAAAATTGATTGCTGTTTAAAATATCCTGTTTATATACCAGCTTCCATCGGCACTTCAATAGTTACTTTGTAATAAGTATGGCTGGGGTCTATTTCAAAAAATATTCTCCCATTAAGTACTTTTACCCTGCTTGCAATATTTTTTAAGCCCAGGCCAAGTGCACTGTGGTTAAGTTTTTCAAAGTCGGCCTGTACAATACCGGCACCGTCGTGGTGCAACCTAAGGTACATATTACTGCCACTTACGTTTTGCGTAAGGTGTATAAAACCTGCATTACTGTGTTTAAAAACATTGTTAACCAATTCCTGTATAATACGGAACACCAGTAATTCCTGTTCTACTTTAAGCCGGGTGCGGTAATCATGAAACCTGGCACTTGCATTAATACTGCCACTACCACTTATTTTTTGAAACAGGTCGGTTACTGCACTCTCCAAACCAAAGTTTTTAAGTGTTGGCGGCATAAGGCTGTGGCTGATGTTGCGTATCAGCAATATAGCATCATCAATAATCTGCTTAGCACTGTAAATGCTTTGCAGTTGCTGGGCTTTTTCCTGGTTTACTAAATTCTCATTAAGGTAAAGGCGGGCAGTTGCCAATAATGGTCCGGCATCATCATGCAAATCGGCTGCAATGCGGTTTCTTTCTTCTTCCTGAAAACGTATTGAGGCGTTAAGTAGTATCTGTTGCTTTTCTTCTTCTAGTTTTTTTAATTCTTCGTTAAAGCGGTATACTTTGCGCTGGTGGAATATTACAAACCCAACAATGGCAATAGCCAGTATAAGCATACCAATGGTGCCAATAATTAAAACAATATTCATGCTTATAGAAAAATGGGTTTAGGTTATAAACTTCTTGTTTTATCGGGGTTAAAAATTAAAGGGTCGGAACTTGTTAAAAAGGTATTATCGGCATTGATATTTTTATTGGGATTTTCTTTCATTGTCACAGATAAACATAAAATAGCATTTTTAATAATAGTTACAGTACCATAAATTATGGCATAATTGATTTTAAAAGTGGCATCCTTCAAAGCAGATTCTGAATATGCAAACAATACAAAATTTCCGGCAAAATTTGCAATTAATGCAACGGCGAACCAAAAAGAAAAAGTAACGAATATTGGTTCCCCTGAATTATCCTTTAATCTTTCAAAAAAGAAGACAATAATTATCAAAATAAAAAACACACAAGAAGATAAAAGCGGTACATAAGCTAATGTGGGTTGCGATGAGTTGAAGTAATCAATTAAACATACTGTAATGAAAGTAAAGTTAGATACGGTAATTGCCTTTTTAACAAGTTTGTTAATAATTATTGAAGAGAGGATTGTGCTAAAGAAAACAAATTCACAGATATTATGAAACCTTGTAATTACAATGTAGCTCTCTTTAGAAGATAAAATTAGCCTGAAAAATATGGAAGCTAAAACAAGTATTGTGGTGACTAAGGCATATAAAAAAAAAATCCGCCTTATTTTACTCTGATTTCGTTGGTACAAAAAAAGAATAAACATTAGCGGAATAGTTTCCGAAAATAATACTGAATATTTTATTGCGTCAATGATAAATAAAATTTTAGTAAAAATACTAAATATTTACTAACGCTCCTAAATACATATTATTTTTAGTTAGAACAAAAACTCAATAAAATCAGCAAAAATTTCCCAATTCATGATAAATAATTTTTAGTGGTTTAGAAATATTTCGTGATGTAAACTTCCTTCAAAACACCTTCCCCGGCAACCCTTAGCCACAATGTGGATATGTGGAAAAGTTAGTTAAATCCTTTGTGGAAGAGGTTTTTGGGAGTTATACCAAGTAAATCAACTATAAAATATTGGGTAAATATACGAAAATAAAATAGTAAAATTACTATTCAAAAAATCGTAACTTTACCATCGTAAGTTTACTTGGTTAATGGGAGAAAGAAAAAGAAGAGGTTTATCCGGCGCCAGGGTTTGTTTGGCAGGGTATTGGCTCCTTGGAAAAAGAATTTTAAATGGCTAATGCCGGATGCATTAGCCTTATAAGTTTTTAAGGTAAAGTTTTTGGTCAGAGGTATTGGATATAAAACGGGATCTTTTAAAATTTAGTTGATTGACAGAGGTAACACAAGCACAAACAGGTTCTTCTTGGATATCAGGTAATACATTGGTTTTTTGGATAAGTTGGATTGCGAAATATTTCCGTGAACCAATGTCAATCAACTGATACAAAAATAACCTGAACCTATACCGTGTACAAGCGCAATACTGCCCTTTTTTTAAACTGTAGCAATTACTTTTTATTGCGTGATTGTGCAGATGGGCCACGTAAATTAACTAATAAACTTTAGCGTAGTATTACTAAGTAGTACTGCTTAAAATAAATGACAATCAACAGGGTGTGGAAAAAATTTTTACCATGCTGTTTTTTAAAATATCCTTTTTACTAAGCGTAAAATTGTAACTTGAAACGATTTTTGTATTAACCCCCTTTTTTCTGTAACGATGAGTACCGATCATTTGATTAAAATTGCCATTGCCGACGACCACAAGATTTTTAGAGATGGTATTAAAATGGCCCTGTCGGGTAAAGAAAACCTTAAAATGCTTTGGGAGGCCGAGGATGGTAAGGATATGATGCATAAAATATCCATTAAAAAGCCCGAAGTGCTGTTAATGGACATCCGTATGCCCGAGATAGATGGTATAAATGGCATTCAGCTTATACGTAAAGAATATGAGGATATTAAGATAATTGTGCTTACCATGTACGACGACCAGCAAATGATCAGCAAGATGATGGAAATGGGTGCCAACGCCTATCTTACCAAAACCACCGACCCCGAAGAGATATATGAAGCCATACTTACCTGCATGAATGATGATTTTTACTTTAACGACCTGGTGAACAAAGCTGTGATGGGTAAGCTGATGCAGAAAAAGAATGTACGCCAGCATTACGGTACCAATACCCCCATACATTTTAATGAGAAGGAAATAAAAATATTGAAACTTTTAGCAGAAGATAAAACCACCGAAGAAATATCCAAAATTATCTTCCTTAGCCCCCGGACCATTGAAACCATACGCCAGAATATGAAAACCAAAGTGGATGCAAAAACCATTGGCGGTTTAATTATGTATGGTATGCGCAATAAGCTGATAGAGTAATTGTAAACCTGTGAGGTTTACGAAGATTATTTAAATTTTTATTCACCTGCTTATCAGAAAAGATTTTTGAATTATACAGTATTGGTAAACCTCCCAGGTTTTGCTGTATAATGTTCAATAAACCTGTGAGGTTTATAAAGCTATTTAAATTTTTACATACATGCATTTTAGAAAAGTTTTTAGGTTTGTGCTGTATTTATAAACCTCACAGGTTTAATTCAACGGTTATAAAAACAGATAATGAACTACAAAGAACCACTGCAACCCGGCTGCATGTACCACCTGTTCAACAGGGGAAATAACAAAGAAAATATTTTTAAAGAACCAGGTAATTATATTTATTTTTTAAAACTTTGCAAAAAATATATTACACCTGTTGCGGATATACATTGTTATTGTTTGCTGCCTAATCATTTTCATTTGTTGATCCATACAAAAAACACCACCACTTCAAAATTAATTACACAGGCTTTCAGCAATTGCTTTAATGCGTACACCAAAAGTATTAACAAAGCGTATGAAAGAACCGGAAGTTTATTTCAGGAACGGTTTGGCCGAAAAAATATTGATGACGAAAGTTATTACACCCAGATTATATTTTATATCCATTGCAATCCGGAAAAACATAAATTATGTGTTGATTTTACGGGATATCCGTATTCTTCTTACCAAAGTTTACTAAGTAATAAACCAACATTGTTGATGAGAGAGCAGGTGATAAACTGGTTTGGTAATAAGCAGCAATTTGAAAAATTCCACAGGGGTAATCAGGGTGATTTGAGAGGGTATTTGCAGGAACTGGATATTTAGGATTAAACCTGTGAGGTTTATGCATGGTATAAACTTTTTAAAAGTAATTGCTGCCTGAAGAGGGGTATAATTTTTAATACACTTATAAAACCTCACAGGTTTTGGCAGCCTTCGTAAACCTGTGAGGTTTACAAAGGGCATAATTTTTTTAAAAGTAATTGCTGCCTGAAGAGGGGTATAATTTTTAATACACTTATAAAACCTCACAGGTTTTGGAACCCTTAGTAAACCTGTGAGGTTTACTAAGGGTATAAAATTTTAAAAAGTAATGCGCTGCCTGAAGGGTGTATAATTTCTAATGATCTTCTCAAACCTCACAGGTTTAGAGGAGGCTAAAAGGTAACAATACCATTTTTAACTGCATAAATAGCCAGCCCAACACGGCTCTTTACATCTAATTTTGTAAACAAGGCATCACGGTAAGTATCAATATGCCGGGGCGTCATGTGCATTGCCTGGGCAATTTCCTTATATGTCATATCGGTGCTGGCCAGCTTTAAAAATTCAATTTCTCTATCATTTAGTATAGAATTTTCCAGCGCAGATTGTTTGCGAAAAAGCGAAGCAATTTTAGTAGTGGTATGGTTACTGTAATAATATTCGCCTGCGGCAACAGTAAGCAAAGCATTCCGTAATTCAGTAGGGTGAATATCTTTTTTTAAAAAACCGTTTACGCCTGCCTGCAGCAAACGTATCAATGCAATTTCACTGTCGTACATGGTAAGGATAACGATTTTTATATTTGGATGATGGAGTGCCAGCCATTTTGCAGCTTCATAACCATCCATTTTGGGCATATTTAAATCCATCAATACAATATCGGCGTTACAGCCGTTTTCAATTGCACTTATCACTTCTTCTCCATTACTGGCTGTAGCCATTACTGTAAACTCATCAAAATTATTAATAAGGTTTGCAAGGGCATCTCTCAAAAGTATATGATCATCTGCCAGGATGAGTCTGTATGGTTGCATTGTCTTCATATAATGGGATTTCAATTTTAATTTGTGTGCCGTTATTTTCTGCGCTGGTAATAATACAGGTACCTTTTAACAAAGCAGTGCGTTTTTTAATATTTTGTAAACCTGTACCCGGCACGTTTTTATCAATATTAAAGCCTTTACCATTATCGGTGATTGCCATGGTAAATAAAACAGTATTATAATGCAGGCGGATGTCTATAACACTAGCTTGTCCATGTTTTATAATATTGTTGATGGCTTCCTGTGCTATGCGGAATAGTACCAACTCCGTAGCAGCCTCCATAAAAATAGTATTGCCACTGGCAGATAAACTGATTTTATACATGCCGGACTTTTGTAACTGGGCTGCCTCAAACTCCAGCGCTTTAATAAATCCGTTATTTAAAAGTATTTCACTACTCATACTGCGGCTGATATCACTAAGGTCGTTAATGGCTTCGCTTATCATACTTATTGAATCGTTAACCTGCAGGGTGATTTTCTCTTTATTCACATAATCCAGTGTATTTAAATGCAGCTTGGCAAGCGTAAGTTTTTGGCCAATATTATCATGTATTTCCCGGGATATGTTTTCAAAAGTTTGTTCCTGTATTTCTAATTGCGATTGGAGTAAGGTATTTTGATGTGATGTTTTAAGGGTTTCAATATCTTTAAAGTAGGCATTTTGTTTTTGTTGGTAGCGGTAAATGATTACAGTAAGAAATACTACTAAAGTCATTATTAATAGGACAGAAAAAATTATGAAAACTATTATAAATTCTGGGGATGTTTTAGACATAAATAGCTTTTTATTATAGTCAAGTATAAAACTATTAAAGATATATTAACAATAGAAAAAATTTGAAACCGTAAATTTCTATATTCAGTATGTTTCACCAAAAATGGAATTAAAGAATATATCGGGAAGCTGATACAGAAAGAAAAAAATATTCCTGTTACTATCCAAAAAACTGATGAGTTTGCAAGTATTAGTGTAGGCTTATTTTGTAACAGATCACGAAAATAAAAAATAGTTAAAACAATTATGCAAAAATATAAAGATAACCTCGGATAAATATAAGAGTGGTTTATTGCTTGAACTATAATTAAAATAATTTCAACTATAATTAAAAGATAAAATAGAGACTTAAGTGGTTGAATGAACTTTGATTTTTTTAAATGTTCAATAAGAAATAATGAAAACATTATTGACTGAAAGAGTGATATACAATTCTCTAAAATACGAGAAACTTTAAAATTATAGAATTTAAAATTCCCATTTAAAATTGTATTCATTGAAATTAAAAGCCCCAAAATAATAACTGCAAATATATATTTGTAATATTTAGGCTTTGCACTTTTAGTAAAAGCAATTGCCACAAAAAAAGCAATAAGAATTATACCTGTACCAAAATACACTATAAAGTTATGCAGCTTCAAATTATACGTTTTATCTGCAAACTACTTTTATTTATTCAATAAGTTTTCCGAAAAATCCCACTTTTTTCTGTTGTTTTTCCCTTGTATTTAAAATGTAAGGGTTACATCTTTGTTGCAGAAACTTAAAAAGTACCCTACAAGTTAATCCGTACTCTATTTTATGCAACAGTTAAATTTAGTTATAAGGGGTAAGCCGCCCCCGGGTAGTAAAATACATAACAGGCGGAATTATTTCTGACACAGCGCCTTAAAACCTGAAGGTAAGACACAGGGTTGAACTGTGCATGAAGTATGAAAACTTCTTCAACGTACCTTACTAAAATTTATAAAATGAAAAAGATATTTTTTGCCATAATATTGTTCTTATCTGTTACATCATCGTTTTCACAAGTCTCAAGCATTGATTTGGCTAATGATTCAAAGTTTACTGCTTATATTACAAACTATAATGCCATGATGGATTATGTAATCACTAATTTTAGTCGTAGTGAATATGCCTCAATTCAGACAGAAATTGAGAATGTAAAAAGGCTACAGCTTCCTAAGTCCGATGAGTTGAAATCAATTGCAAGGATTTTAAAATACACTGATGTCAATCAATTAGGAATTTCTTTAGACAAGATTTCTTTTAGCTATTCAGAATTAAGAAAAAAATACGGCGAAATTAATAATGATGTATTTTTAAATTCGTACAGAGATGTAATAAAAAATCAATCTACAGCATTAGTGTCCCGTTAAATTAATTCAATTTTTAATTGTTCGCATTTTTGTTCTTTGACATTCTTATAGACAGGGCTTTGTAGCAATTCATTTAGGTGTG
>JAYVJU010000177.1:0-3180 GCA_043769035.1 Ferruginibacter sp. | reverse complement strand
GTAAAAAGCCGTGGTATTCATTTACGGGAATATCCCGAGTTTTTAGGCATACTATGGCGGTATATAAAAAAATATCCACGGGATCTGATAAAAGCACCTGCCAGCCGTACTGCAGAGCAACTTTCATAAATTTTGTACTTATTTCTCAAAAAATTTTGCAGAAAGTTATTAAGCCTTATCTTTGCCCTCCGAAATTAAAAAGGGAGTTTAGCTCAGCTGGTTTAGAGCATCCCGACTAAAAAGTCGGGAGAGGTCAGCGGTTCTAAAAAATTTTTTTAATAAAGGGAGTTTAGCTCAGTTGGTTTAGAGCATCTGCCTTACAAGCAGAGGGTCGGCGGTTCGACCCCGTCAACTCCCACAAAGCCTCACATTTTTTGTGAGGCTTTTTTTTAAAGAAAATATTGAGGGGTTTAGTCAGTTGGTTTAGAACATCCCGATTTGCAATCGGGAGGGTCGGCGGTTTCCCGATACCAATCGGGATCAACTCCCACAAAAACCTCACAGTAATGTGAGGTTTTCTATTTTATATCTTTATAACCTGAATTACGATTATTGAAACCAACCTTTACCATAGCATGTCGTGGCTCCTGGCTGTCATTAGCACAGGCAGAGATATTTAAAAAGAAGGGACAAACTGTTTACCCGGATATAACAATTACTGTAAATATTGTTGAAACTGCAGGAGATAAAGAGCAGTCGAAACCTCTGCACCTGGTAGAAGGCCAGGATTTTTTTACAAAAGAAATACAGGATAGCCTGAAAAATAATGAGGCCGACTTTGCTTTACATTCCATGAAAGATGTAAGTAGTGTTGATTTTTTTAATGAAGGGCAATATGCCATTATTGACCGGGAAGTAATGAATGATGTAGCTGTTTTTAATACTGATGTGTTGGATAAATTAAAGCTTGGCGAAAAAATAATTATCGGCACCTCATCACCACGACGCAGTAATATGGCAACAGGTTTTTTACAAAAAGCATTACCCAAACTTACTGATGCACCAATTGAAGTGGATGCTATACCCATAAGAGGAAATGTAGATACCCGGCTACAAAAATTAAACAATGGTAGTTACGACGGAATAATTTTAGCAGCTGCCGGGCTGAACCGACTGTTGCAATATGCGCCGGCAAATGAAAAAGTAACTGATCTTTTAAAGGACAAAAAATTAATGGTATTGCCTTTGTTTGAGTGTCCGCCTGCGGCAGGGCAGGGCGCTATTGTTGCAGAAACAACAGATAGTAATATTGATGCTATTGAAATATTAAATGCCATAAAAAATACACAGCTCACCAATGCAATTACCAAAGAAAGGGTATATGCAAAACAATATGGTTATGGCTGCTCACAACAGTTTGGTGTTTTTCATGCCGATACACCGAATATTTCTTTTACCTATGCCTCGGGTAAAGATGGTACTGACAAAGCATTTAGAGAATGGAATTTTGAGACTGCATTGGATTTAACGGGGAAACAATTATTTTCTTCAACCGACTACATGAAGGATTTTTTTACTTATGATTATTTGAATGATGTTGAAATAGACGAAGCTGTAAAATTGTATTTTATCTCCAGCCATAAAGCAGTACACTCCACAGCTATAACAGAAAAAATATTGCGTAAAAAAGTTTGGGCAGCAGGAACAAGAACCTGGTACGAACTGGCAAAAAAAGGTATTTGGGTAGAAGGTTGTGCAGATGGTTTGGGATTTGATTTTTCACATTCAATATTACAAAGCCCATTAATTAATATCAGCAATAACGATATTCAGCTTATTACCAACAGCCAAAGTAAAATGCATTGGATTGAAGATGGAATAAATGCTGCCGCTACCTACAAATTAATTAGCGGGGTTACAGCAGAAATAAAAAATACTATTGCCGGTGCAGATGTTATTTTCTGGACAAGTTTTCAGCAATATCAAAATTGCAGTGCATTTATAAAAACAAATGTGCAGCATGTTTGTCCTTCGGGTAAAACTGCAAAACTGTTAACGGCAGCAGGGGTGCAGCCAATAATTTTCCCAACCATCAAAGCTTTTAACGATTGGAGAGCAAAACAAATTTAATTCAACTGCAATGCAGGCAGTCGGTAGGTCTGGCTGTCGTAAACAAACAGTTCATCAATTTCAACAGTCCAGTATTTATATAAAGGAGATTTGGAGAGGTATTCTTCCACTTCGGTTTTACTTGCTGCATTAATTATCCACCAGCTGCGCTGTGTTTCCATGCTTACTGAGTAGTAATCAATAACATTTTTTTCAATTAACGAATTAATATATACCCGGTGTGGTGGTACAAAACTCATAAAGTCATCATCCATTTCAAAACGGATGGTTACCTGGTACTTATTTAATTCCTTTTCATTTAAATAGTCCATGCTGTAATGTTATTAGCCCAATCTGCCTGGTAGGGAGCGGTTATTTTAATATAGTTATCTGTGTAGCCTTCCATCATATTACCTTTCTCCTGCTTTTCAAACAATACTTTTCTTGACTGGCCAATATGCTGCTGCGTAAAATACTGCATCTTTTGATAACTCAAATTACGCAATTGTTTATTTCTTTCGTTACGTACATGAATGGGTACTACCGGTTTTAAACTTACTGCATGTGTATTATCCCTTTCAGAATAAGTGAATACATGCAGGTAACTAATATCAAGCTGGTGTAAAAAATCAAATGTTTCTTTAAAATCTTCATCAGTTTCTCCCGGAAAACCAACAATCACATCCACACCAATACAGCAATGCGGCATCAGTGTTTTTATCAATCCCACACGTTCGGTATACAATTCTCTTTTATACCTTCTACGCATCATGCCTAAAATTTTATTACTGCCGCTTTGCAGGGGAATATGAAAGTGTGGCATAATTCTTTTGCTGTTGCTTACAAACTCAATTATTTCATTAGTAAGCAAATTAGGTTCAATGGAAGAGATGCGGTAACGTTCAATACCATCAATTTCATCCAGTTCTTTAATAAGAGAAAAGAAATTTTCTTCATTATCAGTATCCTTCAATCCTTTCGCTCCAATCTTCTCATTGTTCTTCTCCATTTCCCTTCCCTTGTGGGAGGATAGGTGGGGCCTGAAATCACCAAGGTTAACACCGGTTAATACAATTTCCTTAACTCCGCCGGCTGCCAGTTCTTTTACGTTTGCCACCACATTTTCAATCC
>JAYVJU010000176.1:0-7061 GCA_043769035.1 Ferruginibacter sp. | reverse complement strand
TTCCAGTACCACATCACTTACATTAAGTCCGGTTTTCATGCACCAGTGCAGTAAATCATCAGCAGTATTAATTGGAAACGTAAGTGTTACTTCATCACCGGCATTTGCCTCCTCTCCTTCTTTTTTTACAAAGCCGCCGCCAACAGAATAATAAGTTTCTGCAAGGCTGTTATCGTCATTAAATTTCGCTAAAAATGTTAAAGCGTTGGGATGAAAAGGCAGGCTTTCGCTGTATAAAAATTCAATATCCTCAGCAGGATCAAAATCAATTTCATGCTTACCATCCAGCAGCAATTTTTTCATTGCCCTGATATCATCAATTTTTGCAGTGATATTGTTTACATCAAATGTAACCGGATCATCACCGCTCAGGCCCAGTTGTACCGCCACATCTGTACCATGCCCCACACCTGTTTTTGCCAGCGAGCCATATAACAATACCTCTATGCTTTTAACTGTATTCAATAAGTTTTGTTGCCGTAGAGAACTGGTAAAGCGCTGGGCAGCACGCCATGGGCCAAGTGTATGGCTGCTGGATGGGCCTACACCTATTTTAAACATATCAAAAACCGAAATGGCTTCGTGGCTCAATTGTTTTTTTTAAAGGCTGAAATTATTGCACTTCAACTAACTGGATACTAAATATCAGAATTGAATTTGCAGGCACTACTACCACCCCGGCATTATTTCTTACATCCTGGTTGCCATAACCTAATGATGGTGGTATATACAAACTTAATGATCCTCCTTTCTTAACCAAAGGAATACCTTTTTGCCAGCCGAGGATCAATTGCCCTAATAGAAAAGGAATTCCATTAGGATAGGTTGGGCTACTATCATCGAACTTACTGCCATTAGTTAAATAACCTGCATACTTTACAGTAACAGTAGAGCAAACTCCGGGAGTAACAGTACCTGAGCCCGGATTGGCAATTTCGTAAAATAAACCGCTGGAATGTTGTATGGCACCGGGACGATTGGCATTTACCCAGTTCTGTAATGCAGTTACTTCAGCTGCAGGCGCAACAAATGTGGCTTCCGTTAATGTACAGCCAGGTGTAGATTCTTTCTTACAGGAAAACAACAACGCCGGAACGGTAACAAGCAATAATAATTTCTTTATCATATTTTAATTTAAAATTGAAAGGTTAAAGTTAAGAGATACTAAAGGCTTACAATGCTGCACCCGGTATTTTTTTTTCTTTGCTTTTTAACTCTTTGTACAGCTGCTCATTCATCTCCCACTTATAATGCATGCGAAAATAAGAAAAGAACAAAATAACAATGAGCACTGCAATAAAAGCCATGGCCACATCGCCTGAAGATAATTTCATGAATTTTTCTGTAAGTCCCGGCACCACAATATCTGTTGACTTATGTGTTGCAGTAGTAAACCAGGATGGAAAAAATATCCGTACCACAGCAAAAAGAATCAATACAGGTAGCCCAAATAAAAAAGCCATTGGCAGGCCAGATAAAAATTTGTGTTTAAAAGTAGATTCCTGCTCCCTTACCCTTTCCCAGCGTGTGATAAACTGCATGTCTTTTTCCGTAAGCATAGCGCAAAATTACTCAATTACCGCTACAACTTTGCTATATTGCGAATATCTTGTAGGTTTGTTATCATCAATTTTTACGCATGAAAATAGAACATCTGCTGGTGCAGCATTTTTACAGTGCTAAACAGGTTACATTACAGGGAATTGGTACGTTCAGCCTGTCGCCAGATTTTGTTATGCCATCGGAGAATGATAAAGACCTCTCCATACCGGCTGATGCCATTACATTTAGTTATAATCAAAAAGCTACAGAAGACGATGCTTTAATAACTTATATAGTACAGCAAACCCGTAAAATAAAACCACTTGCCTCATCCGACCTGGAATCGTATATCATGCTGGCCAGCCAGTTTTTAAATATTGGCAAACCATTTATAATTGATGGCATTGGTGTATTGGAAAAAAACCAGGCAGGCGAATATCAATTTACACAACAAGGCCTGTACTTAAATGCAAAAGCAGAGAATGTACCTGTGCAGATAAGAGAAAAATCGGATGAAGATATTTCTTTTGCAAGCAAGGCAAAACCAAATGGCAATAATAAAAAAATATTGATGCTGCTGGCTTCTTTTTTAGTATTGGGGGTTATTATCTGGGGAGCCTGGTATTTTTTAACTAAGAAAAAAGATACTGCTGTAACAGAAAAAACAGAGCCAGCTCCACCGGTTAACCTTCAACCCGATACTGCTAAAATTGACACCGCTAAATTAACTGTATCTCAAAAGCCCGATTCAATTACAGCAAAACCTGTTACACCTGCTGATGGCTATTCTTTTAAAATTGTTATAAAAAATTACCCTTCGTTGATTACTGCTAAAAAAGCTTATGACAGGCTTACCAGTTATGGTCATAAACTACTGCTTTATACAGCCGATTCGGTAACCTACAAACTGGCTATGCCTTTTACAAAACCTTTATCCGATACTTCGTTTGTAAGAGATTCGGTACGCAATAAATTATTTGGTGGTAAACCATATATAGAATTAAAATAACAGTAGTGTATCAGCTTAAAATTTTTGCATTAAGAGTTGTCAGCCTGCTTGTCCCGATTATTTCGGGGAGCTTGTCGAAGGCGGGTTGCAGGCTAAAGGTATACCGGTTTCGACAAGCTCAACCTGACAGTTTTTCAAACTGCGGCACTACCAAGATAACCGCTGTAAGTATCGTTTTATGAAAAACAGCACAACCTTACTTACAATCGTTTTTGTAATAGCTGTTGCAGCTGATATTACAGGCATTGCGGCAAACATTTCAGTACTCCATTATTTTGCCAAACCGCTTTTACTGCCTGTTCTTATATTTTTGTTAGCGACAGCAACGCCTGCCGTTGCCGGAAAAAGAATTATGCTGGCAGCATTATTCTTTTCGTGGGTGGGAGATATTTTTTTATTAGCAGAAGATAAAAACCCTTTGTTTTTTATTTTTGGGTTGGCAAGTTTTTTAACCACACATATTCTTTACATCATTTATTTTTTAAGCATCCGTAGTAATCAAATTTCGCTCCTGAAAAAACAACCTTTATTAATTGCAGTTGTGTTAGCTTATGGCATTGCATTGGTATGGCTGCTGTTTCCTAAACTGGCCGACCTTAAAATTCCCGTGATGGTTTATGCGGCTGTTATCTGCACTATGTTATTGTGCAGCCTGCACATTTATTTAAAAGCAAAAAATCCTGCAAATACGTTTTTTGTTTTGGGGGCATTGCTTTTTGTATTGTCAGATTCTTTATTGGCCATAAATAAATTTTACCAGCCCTTTGCGTTTGCAGGCGTGTGTATTATGCTTACCTATTGCGCCGCCCAGTATTTTATTGTAAACGGATTTATAAAACAACAGCAGCATGACTAAAGCGGAATTACTGGCCGAGTTAAGCAGTAACACTTATGTAATGCTTAAACCCTCTCCCATTGAAGGTATTGGTGTATTTGCCATTGCGGATATACCCAAAGGCTGCAGAACAATGTTTGGTAAACCCGATGCTGATGATGAATGGATAACCATTACTAAAAAAGAAATTGAAAGCCTGCCTGCACCTATTCAATTTTTAACAGGCAATTATTGTTTGTACGATGAAGAAAATTATTTTGTACCGGCACATGGCTTTAAAAAAATGGATCTGGCACTTTTTATAAATCATGCTGATACACCAAATATTATTTCCATAAATGATGGCGATTATTTTGAAGCCATAAGAGATATTAAAGCCGGGGAAGAATTACTGATTGATTACGATGGAATTGTAGATGGGGAATAAAAAGCCAGCCGGAGTTTTAAAACTCCGGCTGGTTGCAAAGCTTATTTTACTGCAAAAATCATTTTTACTTCGTAACGGAGTTTTATCTTTTTAAAGTCAACTCCGGTTATACCATTGTCATTCATCTTTTCAGCATCTTTATTATAATAGGCAGCATTAGCAATTCCTCTTATCCTGATATTGTTTTCAAGATTATTTACAAAAGAATTTTCATCCGGTTCTTCAATCGTGATGGCTTCACCCAATTTTTCATTAATGGCATCTGTTAAGTAAATGCCTTTATCTTTTGCTGCTTTTACAGCCTGTATCTTTAACTGTTTCCTGTAGTCCTGAATTTTACTGTGCGTCGCCTTTACGATCTGAAAATTGGCTGTGGCCTCATCATCTAACAGGTCAACCAGCTGGTCCATTTTTTTACTGTCTTTAAATTTTACCTGGTATGCAATGCCTGCATACATATCCGGGTCTTTTTTTCTTTTTTGCCAATACCAGTAATTGTAGTTAGTGCCCTGGTAAGAAGCAATGCTGATAACGGAATCAACCAAACCAATACTGCTGCATTTAGCCAGAAAATCGCTTTTTATTTTTTCCAGCTCCACTTTATCCTCTCCTTTCTTTTTGTATTCTTTTAAATCTATCTGTACATAAATTTCATCGGGTACAATTTCCATTTCGGCACTGCCGGTTACCGAAATTGTTTTTGGATAAGGATTACAGGTGGGCTGGGTTTGTGCTTTTGCAAAAAAGACAGACAGCACTACTACAAATAATGCAATTAGTTGTTTCATGATTTTTAATTTGATGTTTTAAGAAATAAATTATTTACAGCATGATTAACAAAGAGAAGGAATTACATAACAATATCAAACTGCTTTAACATTTTGTTATAAAGAATGGTTGTTTATGGGTAAATAATATCACCCCTCCGGGGTTTTGCTAACAGCTAATGTATCTGTTTGCTATAATAATGTCAGCCTTTCAGGCTTAAAATCCCGGAGGGATGGTATTACTATAGAAAAATTAATCCCAGTATCAAAACCCCAAAGGGGTGATATTATATTTACTGGCAGTAGGATATTGCATTACATTTTTTGTAGATTGCAATAGCGCAATTTTATTGGTACAGTATTAACATTACTAAGCAAGAGGTTTTTTGTGCCGGAGTTGCGGCAATACAATTGTTGAGTGAAACTTTAAAAAACAGAAATCTCAACTATGAACTTTGAATTAACAGATAAATTATACGTCTTACTCGAAAGTAAAAAACTTGACGAGGCTATTTCATTGGCTGAAAAGGAACTCAAAGAAATTCCTACAACTGACTTTCATAAAATTCTAGGTAGAAATTTATTACATATGACTTTCAGCTTGACAAACTATGTAAAAGAATTTGAAAAGTCAACAATTTTAGTTTTAAAAAAGAAACAAGGGTTTATAAAAAATTTGTTCAGCTCCGGAGAGGTGATAAAGCCTGTAGCCTACTATTGTGAAATGAATGGTTTTACAATTAATTATGACCGCTGGTTTATCGACCTTTTCTCATTTGAAAATTACAGTTTGACAGATTGGGACTGGCTATCCGACTTTTATGACTCGACAGTAAACGACTTAACAATAACTGGTTTTGAAGATATTCAAAAGGTTTTTCAAGATGTCCACGAAAACAACAGATTTGAAGAACAGAATATTCAAAAAGCCTATGAAGTGTGCGAACTTCTGGTAATATTAAGACTTCAAGAATTATTCAAAGAAACTTACAACAATACAAAATACGACTGGAGCAATATTCCAATGTTTGTGACTGCTCACGACTATGACTTAATTTACACAGTAAACTAATACGAATGATAAGAAAGGTACCTCCGCCTAATCTCATGTCTTCACAAAACATCCCCAACAATCTACGCTTAAATAAAAGCTCCTCAATGGTATGCCGTACAAGTTAGTGACACAACGATGACGCCATGAAAACATAAAGCTTGTAACAAAAAATCTCCTTAAAGATCCTGTATCGCAATCCGCCGCTTCTTTTTTAACTCCTTAAAATGTGAGGGTGTTAATCCTGTAACTTTTTTAAACTGTGCAGAAAGATGTGCCACACTGCTGTAATGCATTTTATCTGCAATTTCGGTAAGCGTATCTTCTCCAAAAATAATCAGTTCCTTTATCCGTTCAATCTTCAGGGCAATAACATATTGTTCAATGGTGGTAGCCTGTACTTCCGAAAAAAAGTTGGCGAGGTAAGAATAACTGTAATTTAATTTTTGGCTAAGCAAATCGGAGAAGTTTATAATTTCTTTCTCCTCGGAGTGATATACATAGTCCACAATAATTTTTCTTATTTTTTCTATCAGGATGCCCTGTTTGCTTTCCAGCAATTCAAGTCCAACTTTTTTTATAAGTTTGTTCAGGTGTTGTTTTTCCTCATCACTCACTTCTTCTTTGGTTTCAATTTCACCAAGCTCTACTTTTACAGGGTGAATATCCATTTCCAGTAAGGCATCTTTTACAACTTCCTTACAACTGAGGCAGGCCATATTTTTTACATAGAGTTTCATAGGTTATAATATTGCTTTGCTGTTTTGTTATCAACTTATTGTCAACCTTCCTATTCAATAATCAGTCCAAAAAAAAATCCTCTTACTTCTCAGCAAGAGGAATTTCTTAACTTTTACTTTATTTCTTAGTAGCCCATTCCACCCATATCAGGTGCACCATGGCTATGCGGTGCTTCTTCTTTTGGTCTGTCGGCAATTACACATTCGGTAGTTAACAACATACCTGCAATTGAAGCAGCATTTTCTAATGCCACACGGCTAACTTTAGTAGGATCGATAACGCCGGCTTTAAACAGGTTTTCGTAAACCTCTGTTCTTGCATTAAAACCAAAATCAGCTTTACCTTCTCTTATTTTTTGAATAACAATGCTGCCATCAATACCAGCATTAGAAGTTAAACAACGGATAGGCTCTTCCAAAGCACGGCGAACAATTGCCATACCAGTTTGCTCATCGGCTATTTGTCCTTTTACTTTTGGTTCCAAAGCACTAACTGCACGGATGTAAGCAACGCCACCGCCTGGCACAATACCTTCTTCTACAGCAGCACGGGTTGCATGTAAAGCATCATCCACACGGTCTTTCTTTTCTTTCATTTCCATTTCGGTAGCAGCACCAATATATAATACTGCAACACCACCGGCTAATTTAGCCAAACGCTCTTGTAATTTTTCTTTATCGTAATCAGAA
>JAYVJU010000175.1:0-3667 GCA_043769035.1 Ferruginibacter sp. | reverse complement strand
TTACCTGATTTTTTTACCTGTACAGTAGTTGCAGGTTTTACAGATGGTTTTGATTCTGCCATGACATTCAATTTTTAGTTAGTGAAAATATTGATTTTTAGTTATTAAGCTTTGACTGCACAATTCTACTGGAAAAATATAATCAGGCAATCAGAATTTATACACACTTTTATTGTGTATGAGGGACACAAGTTAGTAAAATAATTGAAAGCAACAACTTGCAGTATAATTTTTTTTATTTTTTTAATAGGGATGCCCTAAACCGGATTTTGCATAAAAAAAATCAAAATAATCCAGCCGTATTATTTATTTGCCTTCTATCCATAAATGCCGTTATTTTAACAGCTATTCGATATTTTCGTTTCTTAAATCTATCTTTTCAACATAAATAAAATCAATTACATGACTAATTGCAGTAAGAAACTCTGTACAGGATCGTTAGCCATATGCCTAACGCTTTTTGTAACAGCACAGGAAAGACCTGTTACTCCCCCGCCGACCGGAGGCATGCCCCCGATGCCGGCTGCAGCCAAACCGGGTCCTAAACCTTATAAAGAAGTGATAACAGATAAAGCTAAAACCAGCAAAGGTTTCTTTACTATCCACAAAATAGAAGACAAATATTATTTTGAAATTCCGCCAGCTTTATTAGGCAGAGATATTTTAATGGTAAACAGGGTTTCCAAATCATCTGTAGAAAGCCCTAAACAGTTCAACGGTTATGCCGGAGACCAGATTGGCGAAAATGTTATCCGTTTTGAAAAAGGGCCTAATAATAAAATCTTTCTTAAAAACATTTCTTACAATGTAAACCCCGACAGTACAAAACCCATGTACAAATCGGTAATGAACAGTAATATGCAGCCCATAACAATGGCGTTTGATGTAAAAGCTGTAGCCAGCGACAGTTTAGGCAATGGCATTGTAATAGATATTACCGATAACATCAGCGCCGACAATGAAATTTTTGGATTTGGCGCAGGTGCTAAATCACAATTTCAGGCCGGGGGCTTTCAAAGTGATAAATCATATATTGTTTCCTTACGCCCTTACCCAACCAATATTGAGATTACTACTGTAAAAACTTTTTCTAAAAGTGCAGGCGCTTCTTTTGGTGCACCAGGGCTTGCTCCCGGAGCGCCAAGCCAGGCTACAGTTACTTTAGAAATGAACAGCTCAATGCTTTTATTACCCGAAAAACCAATGAAACCAAGATATTATGATAACAGGGTTGGTTACTTTGGCACAAGCTATACTGATTATGATGCTAATCCTCAAGGTGTAAAAGATATCGACATTATTGCCCGCTGGAGATTAGAACCTAAGCCGGAAGATATGGACAAGTATAAGAGAGGAGAATTGGTTGAACCCGTTAAACCAATTGTTTTTTATATTGACCCTACTACGCCTAAACAATGGGTGCCCTATTTAATAATGGGTGTAAATGACTGGCAGGTTGCTTTTGAAAAAGCTGGTTTTAAAAATGCAATTATTGGTAAAGAAGCGCCAACAAAAGCAGAAGACAGTACCTGGAGCCTTGAAGATGCAAGGCACAGCGGTATTATATACAAACCATCGCCGGTAGAAAATGCTTATGGCCCAAGCACAATTGATCCACGCAGTGGAGAAATTATGGAAAGCCATATCGGCTGGTTCCATAATGTTATGAAATTATTGCACGACTGGTATATGATACAGGCTGGCGCAATTGATTCACGTGCCCGTAAAATGGTATTTGATGATGAACTGATGGGGCAATTAATCCGTTTTGTTTCATCGCATGAAGTAGGCCATACATTAGGCTTGCCACACAACTTTGGTTCATCTGCAGGCGTACCTGTAGAAAACCTGCGTAATAAAGCATGGGTGGAAGCTAATGGCCATACACCAAGTATTATGGATTATGCCCGTTTTAATTATGTAGCACAGCCAGAAGATAATATTGCTGCACCCGGCATTTACCCACGTATTGGAGAGTATGATAAATGGAGCATTGAGTGGGGATACAAATTAATACCGGAAGCTAAAACTGCAGAAGATGAAGTGCCCATTTTAGATAAATGGATAGAAGCTAAAGCAAATGACAAACGTTACTATTATGGCCGCCAGGGGCAGCCGGATGATCCAAGAGACCAGAGTGAAGCAATTGGTGATAATGCCATGAAAGCATCTGCCTATGGTATTAAAAACCTGCAGCGCATTATCCCTAATCTTATTAACTGGACAAAACAACCTAATGAAGATTATACTGCTTTAAAAGACATGTACGATGCTGCCACTGGCCAGTTCCGCCGGTACATTGGCCATGTGTGTTATAATTTTGGTGGCGTTTACGAAAATCTTAAAAAGAGTAACCAGCCGGGAAATGTTTATGAATATGTAAGTAAAGAAACACAAAAAGAAGCCGCAGATTTTATAAGCAAACAGGTATTTACCACACCAACCTGGTTAATTAATAAAGATATTGCCAGCAAAGCAGGCGTTAACTCAACCACCACCATCTTATCATTACAGGAAACTGCGTTAAACAGAATGTTGAGTACGGTTACAATGAATAAGATGCTGAATGCGGAAACTGCAATTGGCAGCCAGGCTTATACCGTAAATGACTTATTAGGCGACTTAAAGCAAATGGTTTTTACTGAGCTTGCTGCAAAAAAATCAATTGATGTGTACAGGAGAAATCTGCAAAAATCTTATGTAGAAAGATTAAGCGGCCTTATTAACCCTGCCCCGGCAGCTGGTGGTATAACTATATCATTTGGTAATCCTAATGCAGCACCGGTAATGGATACAAAAAAATCAGATATCCTTTCTTATTTAAAAGGACATGCCCGTGAGTTGAAAGCATTAATTGATGGCGCAGCTGCAGGCACTGCAGATAAAGCAAGCAAATATCACTTACAGGATTTGAGTGACAGGTTGAGAAAGACTTTGGATCCTAAATAAAGTAAAGATTCTTACAATAAACAAAAGAGGCATTCGTAGTTACGAATGCCCCTTTTGTTTTATACAATTGAAACTATTTTTTATTCATACCGTAATGCATCAATCGGGTTAAGCTTGCTTGCTTTAATTGCCGGATATAACCCCGCTATTAAGCCCACTACAGAACAAACCAAAATGCCGCCGATTATCCAGCCCCAAAGTAATACCAGGCCCGATTTTAATAACATGGCAATAAGATTTCCTAAAAGAATACCTACAATAATTCCCACAACAGCGCCAAGTAAACTTATAAGAATTGACTCCCACAAAAACTGGTTGCGGATATCTTTTTTTGTACCTCCCAACGCCTTTATCAATCCTATTTCCTTTGTTCTTTCATTTACAGCCACCAGCATAATATTCATAAGGCCGATTGATGAAGCCAGTAAAGTAATTAATGCTACACCAATAATCCCTTTTTCTAAAAAGCCAAGGTTGTTTATTAATGATGCTGCAACGCTGTCGCTCTTATCAACATAAAAATTATCCTCCTCTTTCACATCTAACTTGCGTATGGGCCTGAATGTTCCTGTAGCTTCGCCAACAGCAACATCTATCAGCTTTACATCATCTACCATTACACCAATATTAAAAGAAGAATTTTGTGTTGCATACAAACGCCGTATATTATTAAAAGGCATGATTACAGTTTTGCCGGAATTGAAAAAAGCACTGGAGC